>JAVVPF010000018.1 GCA_036655895.1 Cloacibacillus sp.
GAACAGGGCTGCAATCTGTGAAGCGTATAAAAATACGCATAAGTAGATGGCCCCAGATATGACGAACGTAGTTATCAGCGCATAGGATAAGAGCGCCTGTACGCTTGAACGACGTCCGGCGCCGTGACTGGCGCTCATCAGCGGCTGGATGCCCTGAGCTACTCCCGTATAGATGGCCGTCACAATCAATGACAGGTTGGCAATTACCCCGTAAGCGGCGACGCCGATGTTCCCCAGCAGTCTCAACACGAGAGTGTTGAATATTATCATTACGATGCCCGCGGACAGTTCTGTGACGAGCGACGGCAGTCCCGATGAAAAGATGTTTGTGACGGTTTTTCGCATTATTTTGCACTTTACAAGTTTGAAAGAATTTCTTTTCTTTAGAAAAAATGGCGCAAGTACGCCCATGCTGATGATAGGAGCCAGCCCCGTCGCGAAAGCCGCGCCAAAAATCCCCATTTGCAGAGGAAAAATAAAAATATAATCAAGCATGACATTTGAGAGGCTTCCGGTGATCATCGCGGCCATAGCCATTTGAGGGCTGCCGTCGTTCCTTACAAAACATAGAAGTACGTTGTTCAGCAAAAACATAGGTGCAAATAAAAGCAGCACTCGCAGATAGATCATGCTCATCTGAAAAACGTTCCCGCCGGCGCCAAGCGCTGCCGCGATTTTGCCAGAAAACAACGTCCCTGCCGCAAAAAAGAAAAACCCCAGCGAACAGGCAAGCATGACGGCGTTTGTGAAGGTGCGGTCCGCCGCGGCGTCTTCATTTTGGCTTTTAAAAATGGAAAATTTAGTGCCGCCCCCGATGCCTACCATAAGCCCAGCGCCGTTTATAAAGCTGTAGACTGGCAGCGCAAGGTTGAGCGCGGCGAGCCCGTTCGCCCCAAGCCCTTTTGAGACGAAATAGGTGTCTGCCAAAATATAGCAGGAAAGGGCTATCATTCCGGCTACATTGAGCGATGTATATTTTGCAAAGTCTTTCAAACAATCCGACGCCCGCATAAAACAAGCCTCCATGTAAAACCGCCGCAGAACTGTCGTAAGCGGCTCGCGCAAAAAACAAAACGCCCAAATCGTCATTCCTTCTAAGGCCTAATGGAATGGGATCGGACGCTTACCCGGCGGCAATTCAATATTAAAATTAATGTGATACAGTAAAACACAGCCGACGCGCGATGTCAATGCGCATGGAGGTCGGCAGCCGACGCGCAAAAAAACTCTGACGCGCCCGTGCGGCGCGGCGGCAAAAGGCGCGCAAAGCACGGCTTTCGCCGCCGCACAGAGGGTGATGGGAAGGTTACCGCTCCTTTTTTGCCAGCGCGTCGATTTTAAGCGAAAGCAGATAGATGACGTCGGAAAGCCTGTTCAAAAATTTGAAGCCCTTTTCGTCGATGCGGCCGTCTCTGTACAGCGGGACCGCGATTCTTTCAGCGCGCCTTGCTATTGTGCGCGCCATGTGCAGCGCCGCGCCGCAGCGGGAGTCGCCGGGGCGTACGAAGCTCATGCCGCCCTCCGGCAGATCCTCCGAGATGCGGGCCGCCATGTTTTCGAGGATAGCCGCGTCTGGCTCGTCGTAATCGCATTTCGCAAAATAGGCCATCGCGCCGAAGAGGTAGTCCTCCAGGAACAACAGGTCGCGGGCCGCCGCCTCATCATCGCACATCGCGCGCGCAAGCCCCAGCGCCGCCTGGCATTCGTCCAGCGTACCGTAAAGTTCTACGCGCGGGTCGTCCTTTGCGACGCGCTCGCCGTTTGCCAGAGAGGTAGTGCCCTTGTCGCCGCCCTTTGTTATCACATTGATGTGCGCCATCTATTTATCTCCTTCTTTGCGTTCGCCGGCCTCTTCGTCGCCGCAGCCGCTCGCGCAGCTGTCGCAGTCTCCGCAGTGGCATGAACATTCATGCTGTGATTTAAAAGCCGTGCGCAGCACAGCCTCCATGAAAAATTCTTCGGGCAGCGTCTGGCATATCTCTCCGCCGAAGCTCGTAAATGTGCGGCATGGAAATTCCTGTCCCGACGGCGTTTTGCATTCGGGACACGGGGTGTAGTCCAGTTCGAGCATGAGGACGTTTTCGATCGGAGTTTCCGGGGTATCGCCATCCGCGCATTCTATCGTCACCATGTTGCCCATCATGAGATTATCTTCAGTCAGGTCGTCCATGATCATCTTGCGCAGTTTGAGCTTGAAGCCAAGCGGGATCATCTTGGGCGCCATGCGCGCCGCGAATTTCATAAGGTTGTCCCACGTCTCGTTCCACGGCGTCGGTTCTATATCCTTTACTGCATAATGAGTCAGAGTGATGGTCTTCACAGCAAATCCTCCTGCGTTTATGATTTATTAATGTAATTATATTACATCAGCAAACTCTTTGCCGCATTCGCGCCGTTTATTTATGCAGAGTTTTTACGGGACTATTGCGATTTCATTACATTTTTGCCGCCGGATAATTTTCTTATTGCGGCATTGGGCATCATGTTATAAAATAGCCACTATGCCGGAGTGGCGGAATGGCAGACGCAGCGGACTCAAAATCCGCCGAGGATAACCCCTCGTGGGGGTTCGACCCCCCCCTCCGGCACCATAATTTTCTTGGATTAAAAGAGCGTGAACGCGATATCCGTGTTCACGCTCTTTGTGGTTCAAGCCTACGCCCCGGTGCGAGCTCTTTCTCTGAACAGCCCCTCAACGGCATTTATCCTTATGATTTGTTATATATGGAGCAAGAGCGCTCTTAACGTAAGTTTCACTAAAATACTCTCTCCATTTGCGAATAAAGGACTCGTCACCCGTGATCCCAAAGTATGCGGAACAGCCAAAGATAGCAAACGCCATGCTGTATGAAAATTTCTCCACAGGAGTGTTTGTTAGCAATTCCCCTTCCGATATCCCTTCATTCAAAATCTGCGTAAGATGCTTGGCAATCAAATTGATACGATTTTGGGTTGGAGCGGTCATTGGCGTAAGCGTGTAATGCCTTGTCCAATGATACATATATTTGGAACCATAGTAAGAAAGAGTTAAATCGATCCAATCAGAAAAATAAGAATCTATGCGTGAGAGCACAGTTCCGCTGCCATGTGGGTGCAGTGAATGAAACGATTCGTAAAATTTAATGTTATCTATTTCCTCAAATAATTCCTTTAGCGACCCAAAATAGTAGTAAAAATTTCCAGAGGACATCTGGCACGCGTGGACTATGTCCGAAATACGGATCGCGTCATGACCTTTTTCCCTGATCAGGTCCTCTGCGACCTGTATAATTTTTTTTCGCGTGAGCGCAGCCTGCTCTTTTCGAGTCGTCATTTACAAGTTCACCTCGTTGTAAATCAATATTAGAACCACCAGTAAGATAACATTTTAAATATTATATATGTTAATAGAAATACACGCAATGTTATTGTAAGTAAATTGCAATAATTAAGCGTACGCCCTAAGTTTGGAGCTGTAGCAGTAGGTTTCTTTAAAGGAGTCTACGGCCACGGTAGCCTATTTACATTTAATGAAAATAGTAATAGAATAATTTCATTGAAATTTTTCAATGAAATTATAGCAAAATATTCGACGAATATTTCAACGATATTGCGACTGAAATATTGACCTTTAGCGCAAGAAAGAGGAGCGAGTCTATGAAAAAGCTGGAGATTGGTAATTTTCACGTAAGGGACATCTTTTTTGGCGAAGAAACTGCATTTAAAAATGGAGTGCTCACGGTTAACAAGAAGGAAGCAATTGCTTACTTAAACCCTGAGGGCAAACTGACCAACATCGAACTTTATGTAGTCAGACCAGGAGACAGCGCTCGTTTGGTTCCGGCAAAAGCGGCGGTGGAGCCGCGCTATCGTCCTGATGGCCGCGCCGTCTTCCCAGGCTACACCGGTCCCATGGAAAGCGCCGGAGACGGTGTGCTTTATGCGCTAAAGGGCATGAGCGTCATTTGCTGCGGCAAGTACGGAAACATGGTAGACGGCATGATAGATATGTCTGGACCGGCGGCCAAACACAGCATCTATGCCCAGTTGATCAATTTGGTGGTGTACGCGGAACGAGCCAATGAAAAAGACCTGGATCTTTCCATACGCGTAGAAACTGACCAACGGCTGGCAGCTCATCTTTTGGCGGAATATGTCGCAAGAGCGCTGGAGGGACAGGAGCCAGAGGACTGGGAATGCTACGCACTGGAGCCTGGGGCTGCTGAAGCTGAAAAAAAAGGCCTCCCACGCGTCGGCTATCTCATGAGCGTCTATAATCAGTACGCCAATAACTGTAACGACATGATCTATGGCGCCGACAGCCATAACATGTTATCTGTCTTTATGCATCCCAATGAAGTGCTCGACGGCGCGCGCGCCGCTCAATTCGGTCTGATGGGTCAAACGACCGCAGCTTACGGTTTTCAAAATGATCCGACTCTCAAACATCTGTATAAGGAGCACGGCAAAACTATCAATTTTATTGGCGTAGTGCTGTACCCCACGGACGTATCGAACAACATGAAGCTTCGCGTTAAAAACGCAAGCGGTCAGCTTGCTTCTGCTCTAAAACTTGACGCTGCGGTTGTCAGCGAATGGGTGGGCGGCAGCAACGCGGATGTCGATTTCTTCTATCAGTTGGCGGAATTGGAAGACCGCGGCATCAAGACCGTAGGGATCATGGCGGAGCACGGCGGTAAAATGATGCAGGATCTCCGCGGAAACGCAATTGTTTCAGGAGGAGACACTGGCGCAATTTATGAATTGCCTGCAATGGATCTTGTCATTGGAGATATCCAGTCCACAGTCAGGGACTATTTCTATGGCTCCTGGCCCGTGCATAGTGAGTACGGACCAAGTCTGAGGCCGGACGGCTCGTTGATAGTCAATATGTACATGATAGCGGACGGCGGTAATACGACGGGCTTCCTGACCAAGACAGTCAAAGAATACTAAGAGATACTTTAGGAGGAGCTATTGATGAGACAAGCAATTTTATTTATCAATCAGTTCTTTGCCGGCGTTGGCGGCGAAGGGCAGGCAGATTTTGAACCGGTCATTCTGGATGGCCCTGTAGGTCCAGGGATAGCGTTGCAAGCTGCTTTGACGAATGTAACTATTACTCACACCGTAGCCTGCGGCGATAACTTTATGAACAGCAACCGTGATGAAGCGATCGCCATGATCCAAAAATTCCTGGATGATAAAAGCTTTGATCTGTTCCTGGCAGGCCCAGCTTTTCAGTCTGGACGCTATGGCATGAGCTGCGGCGAGTTGTGCAAGTTTGTCAGCGAGCATTACAACGTACCGGCTGTTACAAGCATGAACGAAGAAAGTCCCGGCGTTGACGCTTATCGTGAAAATCCGAATATCTACATCGTCAAAGGACATAAAAGCGCCGCAAAAATGCGCGCAGACGTCGAGGCGATCGCTAAACTAGCCAATAAGCTGGCAGCAGGTGAAGATATCCTCTGGGCGGAGGCCGAGGGCTACTTTGGACGCGGGATCCGCAGGGAGGTTTTTGTGGAAAAAACGGCCTCCGAGCGTGCAGTAGATATGCTGCTTGCCAAATTAGCCGAAAAACCATATACGACAGAATACAAAATAGAGGTCCACGACGTGGTGCAGCCCGCTCAGGCCGTGGCCGACCTACAGACGTGCAAAATCGCTCTAATTAACAGCGGGGGGCTCGTGCCTGTTGGAAATCCCGATCGCATGCCTTCGGGCACAGCCTCTATTTGGAAGCTTTACCCCACTGATGAGCTGGACGCATTTTTGCCTGGCGAATTTTATAGTGTTCACGGAGGCTTCAGCACAGATTTCGTCAACGCCGATCCCGAAGCGCTGGTGCCATTAAAAACCGTCAAAGAATTACTTAAAGAGGGCGCTTTTGGAGCGCTTGCACCTTTCTTGTACAGCACTACCGGCAATTTGACCGCTTTGAAGGATGCTCGTCGGATGGGCAAGGAGATGGCGGAAGATCTCAAAAGTAAACAGGTCAGTGCGGCAATTTACGTATCCACCTGAGGAAGCTGCACGCGTTGCGGTGCAACGATGGTAAAAGAGCTGGAAAAAGCAGGTATCCCCACCGCTCATATAACAAACATGACGCCTGTTGCGAAGGTCACAGGAAGCAACCGAATCGTTCCGGGGGTCGCGATCACGAATCCGTGCAGTGACGTGACGCTGCCTAAGGACGAGCAGGAAATAATGAGAAGAAAGCTTATAGAACGCGCACTTGAGGCAGTCTCTACGGACGTTTCCGGTCCCACATTTTTTTGATTTGAACTTTGCGGCTGAGGTGTGATTACACCTCAGCCGCTTCGTCTGAAGCTGAGAGAAAACGGCGTTACGTACACTGCCCAAGGCTGTAACGCAGCTCACGCAGAAAACTAAAATATCAAGAAAGGAGGATTCATAATGGGACCTTTTGGAATTCCTTGGTCTATCACTGCTGTTTACGTTCTTGGCGCAATCGGAGTGCCGATCGCCATTGAAATCATGCTCCACTCCAGCTGGTGGAAGAAACAGTCCGATTACTACTATTCTTTCAATGACAAACAGAAGAAAGTATAGCAAAAGACAGGCATCAGAATAGGAAGGAGAGGTTGTCTATGAAAATTAGTTGGTTACAAATTGGAATGGCAATTAGTTATATGGTGGTTCTTATCTGTGTGGGCATGTATATGAGCCGGAAAGTGAAAACAAGCTCCGACTATTGGATAGGCGGAAGGTCGGTAGGGCCTGTCGCAACGGCCATTTCGTACTGCGCGGCCTACTACAGCACGGTGGCGATCATCGGTGGCCCTCCGCTATACTATCTTTACGGGATGGGTTACTCCGCACTGGAATGTTTTTTAAATGTTTTCCTTACCGGGTTTGTGATTTTTGTTTTGTTTGCGCCAAAAATGCGGGCCATTTCCGAACGGGTGGACGTAGTATCTCTTTCCGGGTTTTTGGCAGTGCGCTACCGTTCCAACAAGATCAGGTTGATTTGTGCGATCATCATAGCGCTCATGATGATTCCCTACGCTATGTCATGCGTCAAAGGTATCGGAGACGCGTTGACTTCAATCGCCGGGATCCCGTATCAAATCAGCGTCGTCGTCATTGTCATAGTCTCGTTTGCCTATCTGATCACCAGCGGTTACTGGGGCGCTGCCACAGTTGATCTAATCCAGGGGCTTACCATCACTCTGGCGGTCGTGGTTACGGCTATTGCCATCTTGATACACACCGGCGGCATTACCCCGATAGTGAGCTATATGGTGAATGAACATCCGAATCACGCCACTATGACTGGCGGGCTGTCGTGGAGCGCGATTTTCAGCTACGCGGGAGTTTGGGCCTTTATAGCGTTTGGGCAGCCACAGCTCACTACAAAATTCCTGGCTTTGAAAGACAACCGCACCGTAGGCGCCGTAATGCGCATATCCACAGCGTGGCAAATCATATACTGGCTGTGCACGGCGATCATTGGCATGGGCGCGCTGTATCTCTACAAAGGGAAGGGGTTTGTCAATATTGATTTAATAGCTCCTACTGCGGCAGCAGATTTCGGCGGCTCGATTACTGCAGGGATATTCCTGTGCGGCGCTCTTGCCGCAGGCTTTTCCACAGTTGCGGCGCTTGTGTTGACTTCATCCGCCGCGGTTGCAAAGGATATCTATGAAGACTATCGTTCCATTGCCACAGGAAAACAGGTGGATTCCACAAAATCCGTCAAACTTTCCAGGGTCGTCACAGGAATCGTGTTGCTTGTCATTGGAGTTGGATCCTTGTATCCGCTTGATTTTGTATGGTCCCTCTCTACGATGTCGGCCGGTGTCATGGGCGCTGCTTTTACGGCCCCAATCTTGCTGGGGATTTACTGGAAACGGGTCACCACTCAGGGATGCTTTGCTGCAATAATCGGAGGCTCTATACTCTCCATAATCTGGTATATTACAGGTATGTCCAGCCTTGTGCACTCATTTGTGCCTGGTACGCTCTTGTCTTTTATACTGATGGTCGTGGTCTCCCTTATGACGCGACCCATGCCGAAAGAACATGTTGACGTGTTCTTCGAGGCAAACTGCGATCAGGAGAAGATAGACGCGGCGATTGCCAGCGCAAAATAATAGAGTGCTCTCACGAGGCCGTATAACAGCCCCGTGAGGGCGCTCTCTTTTTCGTATCTCAAAACATTCAAGACGCAATCGCAGTTATGTTTTTCAAAGAGGGACGCCGCTTACGATAAAATAAGGCGGCGTCTCTTTATGTCAAGCCATTCTTGGCGGATTTTGCGCGAGGTACCAAAAGCGTTCTATTGCGCGACTATTTGCTTATTTATTGAAGCCTTCCACAAATGTTTTGATGAACCAGATGGTCTGCGGCTGATAGATGATGTCTACGAGGAACGCTCCCACGATGGGGACTATCATCATGGCGCGGCGGCTCATTCCATATCTTTCGTTGACGGCCGTCATGTTGACTATCGCGGAAGGCGTCGCGCCGAGCCCGTGGCCGCAGAGGCCGGCGCACATGACCGCCGCGTCGTAGTTCGAGCCAAGTACCCTGAATACGATGAAATAACTTGCCGCGATCATAAAGAGCACCTGACAGACAAGGACTGGCAGCACTCCGCCGACCAACCCTTCCAGTTCCCACAGCTTCAGCGTCATCAAGGCTATCGACAAATAGAGCGACAGCATGACGTAGCCGATGCCGTCAACAAGCACGAAGTCGAATTTGTAGAGGTGCATGCCTTCGTTTAAGTTGCGCAGGACAACGGCGGCAAACATAGCGCCTACGTACGAGGGAAAGCTCGTGCCGACCGTGTTTCCTATCCAGCCTGAAATGAGGACGCCGGCTGCCATGCATACCAGTATTGCGGCAACGTTTTTCATGATGTCGATTGTGGAGAGGCGCTTTTCTGACGTCGCGTCGGCGCAGCCCGTCTCAGAATTAAAGTCTTCGTTTTCGTCAGCCTTTAAGTTATGCTTGACTATCAGGCGTTGTCCCACCGGGCCGCCTATGATCACCGCGCTGATGAGGCCGAAGGTGGCGGCTCCCATCCCAACGAGCGAGGCGGAGGGGTATCCCATTTCGACAAAGGTGGAGCCGTAAACCCCGGCCGCGCCGTGGCCTCCGATCATTGAGACGGCGCTGGAAAGCAGCGCGTATGGAGCCGGCAGACCAATTAGTTTGCCAACGACGACCCCTATGATGTTTTGGCATATCGAGACGGCGCCCGCGACAAGCCAGTAGACGATAAGCAGCGCGCCGCCCTTTTTTAAGAGTTTGAAGCTGGCGCCCAGGCCGACCGTTGTAAAAAATGCCAGCATGAACGGGGCTTGGAAATATGTATCAAAATCAATAGAAAATCTTCCTGTCTTATATCCGAAATAGGTTGCAAACATAAAGATAAAACCGCCGACGACGGGCGCGGGGATGCAGTATTTAACTAAAAAGCCGAGCTTGCTTTTTACGTGATAGCCAAGAAGCAGCAACAGCGCCGATACAGCCACCGTTACGATGGCTCCGGTTTTGATTATCAGTAAACCGTAAATTATTTCAAACGACATTTTCAACGCTCCGCTCTTTTTGACCTACATTTGTATTTTATTCAGAACGTCAAAAGCTGTCAATCGTCGGGGCATGGGCGGCGATGATGTGCGGCCGTAAAGCCGCTCACTACCGCGGGCCGTCGGCGCTATGGATGAAAAAGTCTATTACGTCGCGGCAGAGCTCCGACGCGGCCATGGTTATCTCTTCTATTTCTTTGGGCGACGCGTCGTCTATGTGGACGCCGGCGCTTACCGTGACGCGGCAGTTCAGCGCGGCCGCCGTCATGCGTGCGGCAGAGCGCGCAAGTTCGTCGTCGCGGTGTCCCGCTGCGCAGATTGAACTGACGCAGGCTGAGGCCGCGCCGCCGAGTCCCGGGGCTGCCGCGGCAAAGGCGACGGCTCCAATGTGCGGAGCGCTTCCGCCGCATATACAGAGGTTCAGGTCGTTTCCGCAAAGGAGCGCCGCTGCTGTGAGGCAGCACCTGGCGCCCGCCGCTTTTGTGAAGATCTTGACTGGCCATTCGCCGCACGCCGCGTTCATTTCGCGCGCGCCTCCGGGCCGTCCCACGCGCGGAAATTTTCAAATTTCAGATAGAACTGCATCAGCGCCTTTCCGGTAAAATGGTCGATTTGATGTTTAACGTCCTGTTCGTCGTGGTAAAAGGTAAGCATAGGCGGGAGTATCACCGCGCCGTCTTCTGCGGCCCTCAGCATGTTCCTAAGGTGCGAGCGGGCAAGCGGTGATTCTCTTGGCGCCAGCACCAGTTTGCGCCCCTCTTTGAGAGTAGCGTCCGCCGCGCGTATGAGCAGATTTTCGTCGTAACCGTTAGCTATTCCAGAAAGTGTTTTCATGCTGCATGGCGCTATGATCATTCCGTCAGTTTCAAATGAGCCGCTTGCAACCCGCGCCGCCATGTCGTTTACGTCATAGGAATAGTCGGCTAAGGCCGCGGCGTCTTCTGCCGTGAGCGCGGTTTCGCAGGAAAGCGTCAGCTTTGCCGCATCGGTGATGATAAGATGCGTCTCCACCTCCTTGTGCGCCCTGAGCGCCTTAAGTATGCTGCAGCCGAGTATTGCGCCGCTTGCCCCTGAAATACCTACTATGATCCGCATTGTACCACCCCGTTTTGTTTGTGATATACTGAAAATATGGAGGATCGCCATAATGGAGCCTATTGAAAATAAATCGCTTGCCGTGCTGATAAGCCGGCTTCAACGCAATTTCAAACGTTACTGCGAAAAGCGCCTCAAAGAAGAGGGGCTTAATATAAGCGTCTATTACTACCTCAAATACATAGAAGCAAACGACGGCTGCACTTTGAACGATCTCACGCGCCACATGCACGTGGACAAGGCGCATACGACGCGCATCGTGCGTCAGCTTGAGACTCTCGCCTGGACGGAGCGCGGGAGCAATCAACGCGATATGCGCGAGAGCGCGCTGCACATCACAGCTTTAGGAAAAAAGACGGCCGCACGGCTGGAGCAGATATTCTTTGACTGGGACGCGCACCTTGCGGATCTTTTTTCCGAGGCGGAGGCGGACGCTCTGCGCGAGGCGCTTTCGCGCGCCTACGCGCTCGTAGACGAAGAGGTCGGCGGCGCGCCGCTTCGCACATGGAACGGAGCGCTGCCTCTCAAAGACCCCAAATAGAATGTCCGCTATCCCTTTTGCCGCGCCGGTTTTTTCAGCGTGTAATATTCTGTAAACGGAACGCGAGTGCGCCGGTAATATTCGTCAAGCTCGAAATAGTCTCCTGCTGTCGCCATGTCGGCGCGGCGGGTGAGCTTTTGCGACCATCCGCCAAGGTCGTAGCCGTACCACGGCATACTTAGGTTCAGCTCCGGCAGCCCCAGCTCTTTCCATATCTCACATGCGCGTTCCATATACTCCCTGCGCGGGAGCGAGACTGGGCTGAACTTGCGTCCGCGTAGCGTCGCGTCTATGAGCACGACAGACTGCGGCGCGTCTCCGTTCAGCGTGGTGCAGTTGCCCTCTTCGTCAAGCGGGCCGAACGGCGGGAGAGGCCCTTTTTTGAATCCGCGGATTATCTGCATGTCGGCGTCAGGTTCGCAGCGCACGCTTATCGCCCAAAGGACCTTTTCAATGCTGCGAGGGTCGATGTCGCTGTCAACGGCGACTATCATCTTGCTGCCAAGAGCGTAGGCCGAGGCCGCGGCCATCATCGCGCGCACCACCTCGTCGTTTGCGGGATTGTCGAACTGAATGACGGTAAGAGCCTTCGCGCCGAATTCTTTGTTGTAGCAGTAGACTTCCTTGACGCTCTTTATGCCCATTTCGCCTACAAGCCGCCGCGTCAGCACGCCGTTTGCGTTTATGCCGAGCATCACGCTGCTTTCCGTAGGCGGCGCCTGGCTCAGCAGCGTTTCAAATATCGCGTCCTTTCGATAGGTGACGCATTTCAGTTCCATGAAAAGGTCGTGATGGCTCGGGTTCATATAGCCGTGGTATTCGCCGAACGGCCCCTCTATCTCAAGCTCGTCCATCTTGATGACGCCTTCAAAGACGATCTCAGCGTTTGCCGGAACCATCAAATTTGACGTTTTGCACCTCACTACCGGTATGGATTCTCCCATCATCGCGCCCGCGACGCCTATCTCGTCCATTCCGCGCGGAGCTTTCAGCGTCGCCGCGTAGTTCAGAGCGGGCGGCCCTCCTATCACGATAGCCACCGGAAGGTCTACGCCCATCTCCACAGCGCTCTTTATATGGATAAAAATATCCTGCTGCGGCCCGAGTATTTTCAGCCCGCAGCGCGTCGGAGACTTGATGTGCGCCCTGTAGTTGCCGACGTTTCTTTCGCCGGTTGCAGGGTCTTCTGTTACCCACTGCGCGCAGGTGAGAAACGGCGCAGGGTCGAACCCAGGCGTGCTTATCGGGATGGGGAAGAGGTCAAAGCCGTGCTGCGCGTTTTCGTCTTTATCGACGCGGACGACCACCTCCTGCACGGGAGCTTCCGTCACCTCGTGCGGTTCGATCGGACGGCTGATCGCCTCGTCGATTTTTTTCAGCACTTCGCTTGCCTTACAGTCGATGCCCATTTCGTACATCTTTTCGCTTGCAGCCATCGCCCCTATAAGCACCGGAGTATCGTAATGCCGCCCCTTTGAATCCACGACGTTCTCAAAGAGAAAGGCCCTGCGCTGCTTTTCCGGCAGTGATAAAAACTGTAGACGGCAGAGCGGGTTCAGCTCCGTGTCTTTGTTGATAGGTCTTGTGATTCGCAGCAACATGCCGTTTGCTTCAAGCAGCGCGATATGCTCATGCAGATCTTTGCTTGCCATATAAGTACCCCCTTCATTGCAGGTCGGTTTTATTTTTTATTACGGTAGCACCGTTAGTTGATTGAGTCAACTATATTGAGCGGTTAAAGATGAAGACGAGGGAAAATTGCGGAGAAAAAAGTTCGGCGCGGCTGGGAAAGAGCCACCGCCGCGCCGAACTTTTTTAGTGATTTTACAGTGTTTTATCCAAGGATGGCCTTCAAGTCCTCTTTTGCGTCGCCTGTCGGTTTGATCTCGAACTTTTCTACGAGCACCTTCAGCACCTCCGGGCCGATGAATGAGGGAAGCGTTGGCCCAAGTCGGATGTTCTTTATGCCGAGGAAGAGCAGCGAAAGCAAGATGCAGACGGCCTTTTGTTCGTACCATGAGAGTACAAGCGAAAGAGGCAGGCCGTTTACGTCTGTGCCGAAGGCCTCCGCAAGCGCCATCGCAATTCTTACGGCGGAGTATGCGTCGTTGCATTGGCCGCAGTCGAGCAGACGCGGAATGCCTTCGATGTAGCCGAAGTCGAGTTTGTTGAAACGGTATTTTCCGCAGGCGAGCGTCAGTATCGCACAGTCATTTGGAACGTTTTCCGCAAAGTCGGTGTAGTAGTTGCGCCCAGGCTTTGCGCCGTCGCAGCCTCCTATAAGGAAGAAATGGCGCAGCTTTCCGGCCTTCACAAGCTCTATCACCTTAGGCGCGGCCGCCATGACGGCGTTGTGGGCAAAGCCTATCGTGATGCGTTTTTCAGGCGCGTCTTCGGTGAAGCCGGGGGCGGCAAGGGCCGCCTCGATGACGGGCGCGAAATCGTAATTTTCGATGTGGCGCACGCCGGGCCATTCCACAAGCTCCATCGTGAAGATGCGGTCAATGTATGTCGGCTTCGGACGCTGGATGCAGTTCGTGCTCATGACGATAGCGCCGGGGAATTCGTCAAACTCTGTCTGCTGGTTCTGCCACGCGCCGCCGTAGTTCCCAACGAGGTGCGGATATTTTTTCAGAGCCGGATAGGCGTTGCACGGCAGCATCTCGCAGTGCGTGTAGACGTTGACGCCAGTGCCTTCGGTCTGTTTCAGCAGCTCTTCAAGCGCCTTCAGGTCGTGGCCGGAAATGAGGACGGCCTTGCCCTTTACGGGCGTGACGCGTACAGAGGTGGGTTCCGGGTCGCCGTACGTTCCGGTGTTGGCCGCGTCAAGCATTGCCATGACGGAGATGTTTGTCTCGCCTATCTTTAGATTGAGCGCCAGCATCTTCTCCACCGTAATGTCGCTGCAAAGCAGTGAGGCCATCGCCTCTATAAAGAAGGCGTCGACCTTTTCGTCCGTGCGGCCAAGCTCGCGCGCGTGGAAGGCGTAGGCCGCCGTTCCCTTCAGCCCATAGATGGCAAGCCACTTAAGGCCGCCAAGGTCCGCGCCGTATTTTTCGATGTCTGTGCGCGGCGAGAACGGCGCGGCTGCCGCCGTCATCTCTTCAAAGCTCTCCTCGCGCGGCGCGGGTTCTTCTGCCGTTTTTGCGGCAAGAGCCGTTGTGCTCGCGATTTTTGCCGCTATGCTTTTTGCGTCGAAATTGACATTTGTCACTGTGGAGAAGAGGTTGTCGATTATTACTCCGGCCACCGACTCTGTAGGCGCGCCCTTTTCTACGGCCGCGCGCGCAAGCAGCATCGTGCGGTGCAGCAGCAGGTCTTGAAGGTCGGAGCAGACTGGTTCTTTTCCGCAGACGCCGGACACTTCACAGGCAATATTTTTAGCTCTCTGTTCACACTGATAGCAAAACATATTTTATCTCCCCTTTGTTTATGATTAATAACATAATTAAGTATCTTAATGCTTTAATTGCTGATATAAGAGTAGCGCATCTTAAATATTTTTGCAAGCCCTTTTCTTGGTAATTTCAGGAAATAATACTGAATCTTGACGAAGGCGCCGCCACCCCCTGCTTATTTAAAAAAGTTAAAAAAAATGTGGACAATGGCGGCTGTTTTGTGTTTGCTACTTGCAATATTTATAAAAGCGAGATATACCTGATAGTAATTACTATTTATGTACGACATCATTGGAAATGTAGGGATGTTTCGGGATGATTGAACAACAAAGCAGCGAAAGACCAGAGCACTATAACGACGACCAGTTTCTGACAGCCAGATCATTCCCGGCTGGTATCTGTAAATTTTTGCCTGACGAGGCGTTTACCGTTACTTTTATAAATGGGAAGGCGCTGGCCGTTGTCGGCGTCGACTATGCAGAAAATCTTCTTTCTCTGATCCACGAGAAGGATTTTGGCCGCTTTCATGATGAAGTGACGGCAAATATATCGCAGGGCGCGTATGATTTTCAGTGCGAAGCGAGGATAGTTCGCAAAGACGGCGGCGGCGCGTGGCTTTTGTTCTCCATTTCCTACGATCCCACGACAAATGAAGCCGCAGCCGTGCTGGTGGATATGACTTTGCGCAGGCGCGCCGAAGAACAGCTTCGCGTCAAAGAAGAAGAATACAGCATGGTGATGGCGCATACCAATAAACATATTTTTCGTTTTGACGTGCGCCAACGGAAGGCCTACCTTCCAAAGGACACGCTTGAACTTCTGGGCTACTTCGGCGACGTCGAGATAAACGTTCCAAATTCTGTGCTGGCCTCCGGCGCGCTGCCCGCTGAGAGCCAGGCCGTTTACGTAAAATTTTTTGAGGATATGGTGGCAGGCATTCCCAACGGCCAGGCCTACATACAGTTTCGCGTCAAGGACGGCTCTTTTCGCTGGTTCCGCATGAACTATTCGCTCGTATGCGACGAGGACGGAGAACCTTGGCAGGGCATCGTCTCCTTTGAGGACGTCACAGAACTGCGCGAGCGCGAGGCGGCCTATCAGAAATGGAAGCAGACCTACCGCGCAATAGACCCGCAGAAGATGATGTACTATGAATTCAACCTTACGCAGAGAACCTGCGAATGTGAAGAGGGCTAGCTGGTGCCTCACATTTCGCGGGCAGGCAATTTTACGATGGAGGCCATGACGGAGATCGCCGCGGCAAATACCCTCTACGAAAATGACCGCGACAGCTACGAACAGTTTTTCAACGTTGAACGAATGAAGGGGCTTTACGCGCAGAATAAACGTACGGACATGCTGGAGTTCCGCTATTACGCGAAGGACGGCTCTGTGAGATGGGCGCGCGCCGTCATCGACCTGCTGCAATACCCCTATTCCACCGATATAAAATGCTATTTGCTCATTGAGGACGTCCACGAGGGACGTATCGCCAATATCACTCTGCTTGAGCGCTCAACGCGCGATTCGCTCACCTCCGTGCTGAACAGGAGGGCCTTTGAGGATTCCGTAAAAGAGCTGCTGGAGGGCGAGGCCCTGGGTGACGGCGCGGTAGTTATGATGCTTGACGTGGACGGCTTTAAATATGTCAATGATTCTATGGGACACGCCGTCGGCGACGACGTGCTCATTCACGTCGCTGAGAGCATTTCTTCGCTGATGCGCCCAGGGGAGATGGTAGGCCGCATGGGCGGCGACGAATTTATGATATGCCTGCGCGGCGCATCCCGTGCCGAGGCCGCGGCGCGCGCCGATATGATAGGCCGCCTCGCACGTCTTTACGAAAAGGAAAGCGTAAACGTTTCAGTGAGCATAGGGCTTGCCATGTACCCCGACGACGCACGGAACTTTGAGGACATATACAGATGTGCGGACCGCGCCCTCTACGCGGCAAAGAACGAGGGCAAGGACCGGCACATGTTTTACGACGCCTGCATGGAAGAAAACGGCGTCGCTGCGCAAGTGGGGGAAGGCTCCGCGCTGTTCGATAAAAAAGCGCACGTCCCGCAGTTTCAGGCGCTGCGTGAAAAAATATTGGAGGCCAGCCGCCGCGCGGCGGATGACGGACGCGACCTCTCAAAATTAAATTCGCTGATGCTGCGTATGCGCACCTCGGTCTTTGAATGGAACGCGGAGGAGGGCCTCGTGCAGTGCAGCGGCGCGCTCTACGATTATCTGCTCTTTGACGAGGGCCGGATAGACAAAGTGGTGCAAAATCCCGCGATTGACGCGCTCCATCCAGACGACGCGGAGCTGTATAAAAAGAACGTCACCTACAGCTTTTTCTACGGCGCGCAAAACCTCCGCACCGTATGCAGGCTGAAGCGTCACGACGGCGTCTACGCACAGTGCCGTTTCAATATATTCTGCGAACGCAACAAACAGGGCGGCCTCTTGCGCGTCTCCGGGATGCTTCAGGAACTGGGCCGGGAGTTCCGTGTGCAGGACCTATATCCGGAGATGGTCGTCAATAATATGATCGCGGGTTCCGTAGTGCTGGAAGTTTCCGATAAAATGCAGTTTGTCTACGCGACCCCATCCTTTTACAAAGTGACCGGCATCCAGGAGGATGTTTCGCTTGCCTGCGATTTTGAAAATACGCTGATGAAGGTGCTGCCGGACGACCGCTAACATATCCGCAGCGCGCTTAAAACAGCCGCGGCTCTTGGAAAGGCGGAGGCCGTTTACAGAGTCATTCTTGCCGAAGGCATCGGGTGGAGATGCGCGCGGATATCCGTAGCGCAGAAAAACGCCGCTTGCGCCGTTTGCGTAGCCACCGTTTTTGACGTAACGAGCCAGCAGATGTACGGCGCATACCTTCGCGCCGCGGCGGAACTGACGCGCAGCGGGATGTTCGTCTATGAGAGCGGCAAGCCTGTAAAGCTAACGGCAGCAAGCGATTGGTTCAAAAAAAATGTGCTCAGAAGCGGCGAAGATGAGAAAATTTTTAAAGAGGAACACCTTACAAGGCTTATTGCGCCAGAGGCGCTGGAGTCGGTAAAAAAGAGGCTTGACGCAAACGCCGCAACGCAGCAGGAAAATGCCGTCTCATGCCGCATAAACCTGCGTGGCGCGCCAGGCGCTCCCGCGAAGCTCTGTCTGCGTTCCGCCTTTTTGGGACTTTCCACGGAGGGCAGGAGGCTCAATCTGCTTATCCTAACGGAGGCCGGGGCGGACGTTGCACCGGACATCCCGGCGCGCGAGCTTTTTTAGACAGACGCGCGCGGCAAGCATCCATAACGCGCCTTGCGGATGCGGCGGCAAAAGCCGCCGCAACGGGCACATAGCCGCCGCGATAAAACGCGAGGGACCACGCAGCCGCCGCGCCATTTTGACGCGGCGGCTCGTATTTTCTGTTTTTGATCGGCGTTGTGCGCCGGCAACTTGTATCTCTCTTCCTTTATGTTATTATTACAGCGGCAAATCATAACAGCACAGCTTGGTCTCTGCCGCGCGGCAGTTTTATTGACAGCTCCCATGATGTGCAGATAACGGGGACGTATTTATAAAATAAAAGAGGAGCGTTTTGTTGAAAAAATATATTGTCCTTCTCGTGCTGCTTTTTATATCGGGCCTTTGCGGATATTTTATCTTGAGAAACCACGAGGGCGCGGCATCTTCCGTGTATACGGACAAAAATGTTTTTAAAGCTCCAATGTATAAATGGGGAGACGTCTCTGGTGAGACTATAACCATCTGGAATAAATCCAAAGAGCTGGAGCGCCCCTATATGAAAAAGGCCTTTGAACGCTACCGGCAGCTCACGGGAAATAAAATAAAAATAGTGGACCTCCCCGCGGCGGATTTTGTAAAAGAGACGGCGCGGGCTCTTGCTTCCGCCGACGGCGGCATCGACATCCTGCTGAGCTACGGCGGCACAAACATAGAAAACCTCGACCCCGACAAAAATTTTTATGACTTCACAAGCGCGGTCTGGGCGCGTGACGTCACTGTCTCCGCGCTGAGCCAGGCCGTCTACAACGGCCGCATAGTAGGCCTGCCGCACTGGGAGGCCTCTGTCTCAGGCACGCTCTACAATAAAAAAATATTTGCAAAATACGATTTGAAGCCGCCGACAAACCAACGCGAATTTATGGCCGTGTGCGAAGAGCTGCTGCGCCACGGCGTGACGCCGGTCTATCTGCCCTATAAAGAGATAACGATGCTCCTTTACCAGTTCCCGATGGACGCCATTACGGAAAACGTTAAAAACATCATGGCGCTCAACAGCGGCGCCAGCAAATACGCGGACTTTCCTGAAATGAGAAAAATCATCGAATGGTATAAAACGATGTCCGACAAAGGTTATTTTGGCGAAGACTATCTAGGGAACGACTGGAACGGCATGGATGGCGCGATGAAGGGTGAAAAATACGCGATGATGCTCTGCTGGGACACCTGGCTATACACCAACTTCACCGGGGATCCAAACGATTTCGGCCTTATGCCGGCCTTTATGGGTTATCCAGACGAAGGCACCTTTGAGGGGGCGAACCTTGCCATCTTTATGGTCAACAAGAAGAGCCGCCATTTAAAAGCCGCGCTAGATCTCGTGAACTTCCTCGCCGACCCACACAACTATAATATTACCTTCGATAAAATGTACACCGCCCCCATCTTCAAAAATCAGGTGAAAAACATATCCACGCCGCAGTATATGGAGGTGGAGGGCGCCGCGCAGAAACTGACGAGAGAGTCCTACACATGGCTTCGCGTAAGGGGCTTCTCGCAGTCCGACGCGCAGTATATCCAAAAATACATGAGGGGCGGCGGCGCCTACACCGTGGACGACTGTCTGCGCGAGATGGACATGGCGCGCCTTGAGCGCTGCGCCGCCGAGCGGTTTTGATATGAGTAAGCGGGAGGCTGACTTTATTGCATAAGGCTGTGGAAGAGCTGAACAGCAAAAACAACAGGCTGGCCTTTGTCATTGTGCTGACGGCCATCTCCGTCGTCGTCTTTGCCGCGGCGGTCGCCTCATACCTCAGAAATTTTGAGAACGCGCTTGTGACGGAAAACAGCAGCTACCTCTCCGAGATTGCGGAACATATCGCCGTCAACGTACAGATAGTGGTCGACGACAGGGAAAAGGCGCTGGAGACCGCGGCTCTATCCTTTGCGGCTCTGCCTTCCGGAAACGCCCGCCGCACCTTCCTTGAGACCTTCGCTAAAAAATACGGCTTTGAATACGCCGCCTACTGCGACGTTGCCGGAAAGACCACAGCTACGCTTCCCTTTGAAGAAAAAGACCTCAGGCTCGAACCGTATTTCAAAAAGACGGCAGAGGGCGCAAAGAGCGTTACCAGCTATCTGCCGATGAAGATAATGCAGAACAGAGTCGTCTCCGGGCTGCTTTTCAGCGTCCCAGTCTATGGCGCGGGCGGAGAATGCGGTAAAGTCAAGGGCGTTCTTGTCGCGCTGCTTGATATGAAGACGCTTGGCGAACTGCTGCACATAGCGGCCTTCAACGGCCAGGGCTCGACATATATCATAGACAGCAACGGCGACACCGTGCTCCACACCTCGCGCATCGACTACGGGAACTTTTACTTTGCAATGAGGAATACGACATTTGACAGCCGCTACAGCGTGGACGAGATGATAGCAAACATCGAAAAGCGCAAGTCCGGCTTTACCATCTACAGCAGCTTTGGCGTCAAGAAATATCTTTACCATAAATATCTGGGTATAGATTCATGGAGCGTCGTCTCCACAATAGACAAAGACATAATAACGGCAAAGACGACGCGGCTTACGCGCGAACTTATGGCGGCTGGCGTCTTCATGATATTCCTCTTCCCAACGCTCCTTGCCGCCGCCTTCGTGCTTCTTGGGGCCTCTCGCGGCTACAAACGCGACGCTGAGGCGAAGAGCGCCTTCCTCGCCAATATGAGCCATGAGATACGCACCCCGATGAACGCCATCATCGGCATCAGCGAAATATTGCTTCGGGAAAAAATCACGGGGCGGCAGAGAAAGTATGTGGTCAACATCATAAACGCCGGCAATGGGCTGCTTGCCATCATCAACGATATTTTGGACATATCGAAGATAGAGTCCGGCAAATTCTCCATCGTCAACGAGGAATACGAACCAGAGTCCCTCATATACGACATAGTCACCATCATTTCAATAAAAATAGCCGACAAGCCGGTCGAGTTCATCGTTGACATAGACCCGTCGATGCCGAAATATCTCACGGGCGACATGATAAGGGTAAAGCAGGTGCTGCTGAACATCATAGGCAACGCCGTGAAGTTCACAAGCCGCGGATACATCAAGCTGAGCTTTTGCGCAAAGCCGCTTGACGACGGCACGGCGGAGATAGAGATCTCCATAGAGGACACTGGCATCGGGATACGGAAAAAAGATATGGACGACCTGTTCGTCAGCTTCAATCAGGTGGATACGCACCGTAACCACGCAATAGAGGGAACGGGGCTCGGCCTCATAATCTCAAAGCGGCTCTGTGAGATGATGGGCGGCGGTATAACCGTAGAAAGCGAATACGAAAAAGGCTCCACCTTCACCGTCCGTATCAGACAGGGGCTTACAAGGCCGGAGATGATGATGCGCATTGGCGACGTACGAAATGTCAGCGTACTGATGCTTGAGGAATCGGAGATGCTGCGCGGGCATTTCTCCTCGTGCCTCCAAAAAATGAAGCTGCAATACGAACTTTGCGCCGACTATGAGAGCTTTGTGAAAAAACTTAAGGCCGCGCGCGTCACGCACGCAATCGTGCGGCCTGAAACGCTGCAAAGGCTTATTGCGGATAAACTTGCGGTGGACGGCGTCAGCCTCATCGTCATGCTCAGTTTAAAAGATCAGACTATGACGGAGGATTACAAACTTACGATACTGTCGCCGCTCTTCACGCCGCAGCTTGCGGCGATAGTAGACGGACGGTGTGACGGCGCGTGTGCGCAGACGTTCGGCGGGATAGAGCTGCTTGCCATACAGCCCATGCCGTTTGTCAGGATACTTTTGGTAGACGACAACGAGGTCAATCTACAGGTGGCAAACGGCCTTATGCTTCCATATCACATGCAGGTCGACTACGCGCTTTCCGGTAAAAGGGCCGTCTCAATGATACAAGCGCGCGACTACGACATCGTATTCATGGACCACATGATGCCGGATATGGACGGAGTGGAGGCGGTCAAGATAATACGCTCTCTGCCGGACGAACGGATGCGCGAGCTTCCGATCGTGGCGCTCACCGCAAACGTCACGCAGGACGCGAGGGAGCTGTTTATGAAGTCGGGCTTCGACGACTTCCTCTCAAAACCAATTGAGACGGTGCAGCTGGATGCGATACTGAAAAAATGGCTCAAGGATAAAAACGACGAACGCGCGCGGGAAAATCCCGAAGAGGCGAAGGCCTATCAGAAAATGTTTGCGCGGGAGGAAGAGAACCGTTCTCCGAAGAATACGGTAGAAGAAGAATTTATGTATACGGACTGCGTGAACTTTGCCGCGGGCGTGGAAAAGCTTGGAAGCAAAGAACTCTACTGCGGTATTCTTGACACCTACTGCCGATCGGCGGCGGAAAAGCTGGCCTGTCTTCCGAAACTTTTTGGGGAGGAAGAGATGGAGCGCTTCGCAATAGAGGTGCACGGCATAAAGGGCGCAAGCGCGGGCGTATTCGCGGGGGCTGTCGCCGAAAGGGCCGCGGAGCTTGAACGTTTCGCAAAAGATTGCGCGATAAGCGATATAGCGGAGGCTCTGCCGCCGTTTTTGAAACTGCTTGAAAAAACGCTTGGCGAAATAAGAGCCTTTGTGGACGAATACGGCAAAAAGCGGCCGGAACCGTCGGCGGAAGAGCGGCGCCGCTCCGAAACGCCACTTTCCGCAGACGCGCTCGCCGCATTCAAAGAGGCCTTCCTCGATTTTGATACGGAGAGGCTCAAGGGACTATTTGAAGAACAGTCGACGCTCGTCTACGACGAAGACAGCATGGATCTGCTTTCAAAACTGCAAGAGTGCTTCGCGGGCTACGAATTTGAAACTCCTGTAAAGCTGATCGAAGAATACGAAGCGGCCTCAAGCGCCAAAGATAAGGACGGTAATAGGTAAGATGGACGAAAATCAGAGAAGGCATATCGTTATAGTTGACGACGAAGCGGTCAACCTGGATTTGGCTGAGAGCGTCTTAAGCGGTCATTATAAACTGACTAAGCTCATCTCGGGACATCAGCTTCTTAAACTTCTGACGCGCGTCAAGCCTGATATGATACTGCTGGACGTCCGTATGCCGGAGATGGACGGATATGAGATACTTCGTCGGATAAACGAAGAGCCGCAGCTGCGCAACATCCCAGTGATATTCCTCACGGGGCAGGACGACGTATCAAGCGAACGAAAGGGCTTTCAGCTTGGGGCGAAGGATTTCATAAAAAAACCGTTCGACAACGACGTCATGTTTGCCCGCATACGCTCGCAGATGGAGCTTTACGAATACCGCACGATGCTGGAGCAGGTCGTGGAGGAGAAGGCCAGCCGCATAAGCGACCTGCAGCATGTGCTGACGGTGAGCTGGGCGGAGATGATAGAGTCGCGGGACGGCACCACCGGCAACCACGTCCGCAACACGATGGAATACTATAAAATACTTATAAACGCCATGCTCAGATATCCGAAATACGAAGACGAACTCCCGGAACGGATGATAAACGAGATTTTTCGCGCCTCCGCGCTGCACGACATCGGAAAGATAGGCATCAGCGACACGATACTAAAAAAGCCGGGGCCGCTTGACGCGGGAGAATTTGAAACCATGAAGGCGCACAGCGCGATAGGCGCCCAGATGATAGGCAAGATAATCTCAAAGTCGCATTTTGACGAATTTCTCAACTTTGCGAAGGACATGGCGAACTACCATCATGAGCGCTGGGACGGCACCGGTTATCCGTGCGGACTTAAGGGCCTTGAGATACCGACCTACGTGCGCGCTCTCTCAATAGTCGACGTTTACGACGCGCTCACGTCGGTGCGCCCGTATAAAAAAGCCTTCTCCCACCATGAGGCGCTTGATATAATCACGCGGGACTGCGGAAAATTTTTTGACCCGGAGATATTTACCGTCTTTATGGAAAACCATGAGGCAATGGCCGCCATGCCGAAGGACGGCCTTCTGATAGTCGAGTGACAAAAAGCGCGCCGCCCCGTGAGGGAGCGGCGCGCCGACTGATGTTTTCTGTTACAGCGCCATCTCTTTTTTGACTTCGGCGAAGGCCGCTATAGCCTTGTCCAAATCTTCGCGCGTGTGGGCCGCGGATACCTGAGTGCGTATGCGCGCTTTACCCTGAGGCACCACGGGGTAGAAGAAGCCCGTCACGTAGACGCCCTTTTTGAGCAGACGAGAGGCGAACTCCGAGGCCACCTTCGCGTCGTAGAGCATTATCGGGACGATGGGGTGCGTGCCGGGGAGTATGTCAAAGCCAAGCTCGCCCATCTTTTCGCGGAAATATTTTGTGTTCTCATGCACGCGGTCGCGGTACTGCGTGGATTCTTCGAGCATCTTTATCACCTCAAGCGAGGCGCCGCAGATGGCTGGCGCCACCGTGTTTGAGAAAAGGTAGGGGCGGCTGCGCTGGCGAAGCAGGTCCACTATCTCTTTACGCGCGCTGACGTATCCGCCGGACGCGCCTCCGAGCGCCTTTCCCAGCGTGCCGGTTATGATGTCGACGCGGCCCATTACGCCGCAGTATTCCGGCGTCCCCTTGCCGTGCTCGCCCATGAAGCCGACCGCGTGGCTGTCGTCTACCATGACGAGAGCGTCATATTCGTCGGCCGTGTCGCAGATGCCTTTGAGGTTTGCGATGTATCCGTCCATTGAGAAGACGCCGTCTGTTACTATGATCATTTTTTCCGCGCCTGCGGCCTTTGCCGCGTCAAGCTGTTCGCGCAGCGACGCCATGTCGTTGTTCTTGTAGCGGAATTTTTTCGCTTTGCAGAGGCGCACGCCGTCTATGATGCTCGCGTGGTTCAGCTCGTCGCTGATTATCGCGTCGTTTTCGCCAAATAACGGCTCAAAGACGCCGCCGTTTGCGTCAAAACACGAGGAATAAAGTATGGTGTCCTCCGTTCCCAAAAAGCGGCTCACTGCCGCTTCAAGGTCTTTGTGGAGCTGCTGCGTGCCGCAGATGAAGCGCACGGAGGCGAGGCCGTAGCCCCATTTGTCGTAGGCCTCTTTTGCCGCCTTTATGAGGCGCGGGCTGTCGGCCAGCCCTAGATAGTTGTTGGCGCACATGTTGATGACGCCGCTTTTTTCAGTCGTGTCGATTACGTCGCTCTGCGGCGTCGTTATTATGCGTTCGTCCTTGTAGAGGCCCTGTTTTTTTATATCGTCCAGCGTAGCTGCGAATTTGTTTATGGCGCTTTTCATGAAATATCTCTCCCTTGCGGTCTAATAAAAAGCTATTTGGTTTTTTCCGTTTTCCTTTGCCGTATACATAGCTCGGTCGGCCTCTTCGTAAAGAGTCTCGAAGGGCTTTCCGTCGCCTTCGTACATGGCGACGCCGATGCTGCATGTTACGTATATTTCGGAGCCGTCTTCGTCCGCGTGGCGGAACGGCAGTGCTTCAAATATGAGTTTCGTCGTCTTCTCGACTTCGTTTTTGGTTGATATGTTTTTGAGAAGGACGAGGAATTCGTCCCCGCCGACGCGTCCTACGACGTCGTCGCGGCGGAAGTGTCCCTTAAGACGCTGCGCCACTTTTTTTAATATCTCGTCACCGAACGGATGTCCCTTGCGGTCGTTTATCTCTTTGAAGTAGTCGAGGTCCACAAAGAGCAGCGCGTGCCGTTTTTTCGCCTCTTCGCCGCTTATGCTCGCGCGTATCTCATCAATGACGCTTTTTCTGTTCAGCAGGCCGGTGAGCGAATCGACGGCCGCTTTTTGTTTCAGATCTTCAAGCTCCATGCTTGCGGTGACGTCGCGGCCTATTCCGTACATTCCTATCGCCGTGCCGCAGTCATCGTGGATGATGTATTTTGACGTTGAGGAATACCGGCTTTTGCCGTCTGCGGAAAGCGGCAGAGGTTCTATGAAATCAAGTATGGGCGCGCCTATTTCCAGCATGTTCATGTCGTCCTCCCTGTAGCGGGCGGCAAGCTCCGTGTCGAAGAGGTCGTAGTCTGTTTTGCCTTTGATGTCGCAGCGCTCCTTAAGTCCGACAAGATCCGCGAAGCTGCGCGACGCGCCGACATAGTGGAGCGTTGCGTCTTTGATGAAGATCATGTCAGGGGAATTGGCTAAAAAGGATTCAAGCGCGGCTATCAATAACTTATCTTTTTCGGTCAACATTTCCATTTCTATAACCAATCTCCCCTGCGAGTAATATAAATGAGGAGGCCCCAAAACGGGGCCTTTTCGGTAAATTACAGGTTCTGCCAGTCGAGGACGACTTTGCCGGAATGAGCCGAGTTCATCGCCTCAAAGCCCTTTTCAAAGTCGCGCACGTCAAAGCGGTGCGTTATCACCTGGCTGATGTCGAGGCCGCTTTGGAGCATCGTCGTCATCTTGTACCACGTCTCGTACATCTCGCGGCCGTAGATGCCCTTGATGGTGAGGCCGTGGAAGATGACCTTGTTCCAGTCGATTACCGTGCCGGGGTCGCCTATGCCAAGCAGCGCTATCTTTCCGCTGTTGTGCATTACGTCCACCATCCCCGCGAAGGCGGGAGCGCTGCCCGACATTTCAAGGCCGACGTCGAAGCCCTCTTTCATGCCCAGCTCGCGCATGACGTCGCGCATATTTTCCTTGTCCGCGCGGACGGTGCGTGTGGCGCCCATTTTCTTCGCGAGGTCGAGCCTGTAGTCGTTGAGGTCGCTCACGACGACGTTGCGCGCGCCGACGTGGCGGCAGATGGCCGCCGCCATCATTCCTATCGGCCCCGCGCCGGTGATGAGCACGTCCTCGCCGATAAGGTCAAACTGAAGCGCCGTATGCGTCGCGTTGCCAAGCGGGTCGAAGCAGGCGATGATGTCGTCGGGGATGTCCGCGGCGCAGCGCCATACGTTTGTAGTGGGGATCGAAAGATACTGAGCGAAGGCTCCGTCGCGGTTGACGCCGACGCCTATCGTGTTGGGGCAGAAATGGCGGCGCCCCGCAAGACAGTTGCGGCACTCGCCGCAGACGATGTGTCCTTCGCCCGATACGCGCTCGCCTATCTTCCAGCCGCGCACCTGGCTGCCAAGCTCGACTATCTCGCCGACATACTCGTGCCCTATGGTCATGGGAGTTTTTATCGTCTCCTGCGCCCATTCGTTCCAGTTGTAGATGTGAAGGTCTGTGCCGCATATTGCGGTCTTTTTGATTTTGATGAGCACGTCGTTGGGCCCGGGCTGAGGAATATCCACCTCGCGCATCCAGAGGCCGGCTTCCGGCTTTTCCTTTACAAGAGCAAACATTTTACCATTCATAGTGCATTTCCACTCCCATCTTTATATTTACAGAAAAATATTTAGCGACAGGATAGACCGCGGGAGGCCCCGCTCTATCGAATAAATTAAATTATATAACTTTAACGATAAAATGCGAGAGCTTCTCGATAATTTGCCTAAAATATCACTCTTATAAAAGGAAGCTACGAGGCCTTTTTTAAATCGCGGCGTTCTGCGCGTCCGTCAGAGGCCGCCTTTGGCCGGCTATTTTCCGTCTGAGGCGCGGCTTATCATCTTTTCGATGTATCTTGACTTGAGCTGCGCCTGCGCGAAGCTCTTCTGCATCCCCGGCAGCTTCAGCACCGCGCCCAGCACTCCGGCAAGCAGCCTGTGGCTGTAAAGCACCTTGTTGTCGAAGATGAGCTCCTGTAATTTGCCGCGCTCCGTGGCCATCGCTACGATCCTGTGCGTCGTATCAAGCGGCGTTATCAGCCTGTTTTTTCGCGGCGCAAGCTTCAGCGCCTTTGTGGGGCAGTGCTTGACGCAGACGCCGCAGCCGATGCAGCGCTCAGGTATGACGCGGCATTTCTTTTTGCCGTGCGCCTCGGTCGTTTCTATGGCCTCAACCGGGCATATTTTTTCGCATTTGCCGCAGCCGACGCATTCGTTTTCGTCGATGACCGAGATAAAGTTGGAGCAGATCGTCTGCGCCACGCCGAAGCGTTTTATCGCAAGCAGCGCCTCGCAGCAGCAGGAACAGCAGTTGCAGATGAAGTTGACGCGTTGTTTTACGTTTTCGCCGAACTGCACGAGGTTGTGATCGTAGGCCTGCGCAAGCAGGTCTTTGCATTCCGCCGCCTCTATTTTTTTTGCGTGTCCGTGCTTGATGAGCGTTGACGCCGTCGTGTTGAAGGTCATGCAGATGTCCATCGGCGCGTCGCAGACCGTTCCCGCGTGCAGCGCCTTGTGCCGGCAGTAGCACATGCTGACGCCGATCTCCGACGCCGTCTCGATGACGTTTGTCGCGCGTTCGTAGTCCAGCACGTGCAGCGCGTACGCGTCCGGTATCTGCGGCTCCTGCGCGAAGATGCGGCCCATCTGTATCTCTCCGCCGCAGACGAGGTCGCGCATGAAGTCCTCTTCCACCGTTATGTACTGCTGGAAAAGCTCGCTGAGCGTCTTCTGGTCGATGTCGTGACGCACGCGCATCAATGAAAATTCAAAAAAGCCGGCCATCGGCGGCGGTACGGCGTAGACTTGCCGCCCGTCCTGCTCTATGTCGACAAGTATCGCCCTGTCCGCCAGTTCGTCCAGCACCTTCTGCGCCTCGCAGTCGGAGAGCTTCCATATCTCGGCCGCCTGACGCGCGGAAAAGGGTCTGATGGGAAGCTGGGCCATCAGTCCGGCCTCTTTTTCAGTCATCAATATTTTTAAAATGTCGAAGAGCAGCGCGGATTCCGGCGCTCCCTGCGGAAATCTGTTGAGTCTTTCAGTAAGCCTTGTGTAAGGCGAGCCGTGTGTAAGGTTGTGTCCCATTGAAGTACCTCCTGGTACAGAGTATGAATAAATTATAACTCTGAGCGTATGACTGCGCATGATTATTTTTACTTAAATAAAGGAATTTTTAATATTTCATTTTACGGGATATACTTAAATTTGAATTGGCAATAACAGTTATGTTAGAATAAAGTCCTGTAGATTTTTATATTTATTGATTGAAAGATGGAATCAACTATGACTGAGATTTTGAAGGGAAAGCCGGTAATAGATTCGTTGAACCTTCGTCTGCGCCAGAAGACCGACGCCATGCGCGCGGCCGGCGTGAGCCCTACGCTTGCCATAATACGCGTCGGCGAAAACGAGGACGACATGGCCTACGAACGCAACGCGATAAAATGCTGCGAAGAGGCGGGCGTATGCGTGCGCGCGATAAATTTTAGCGCAAGCGCGGCGCAGCACGAAATAATAAAAGAGGTCCGCGAATTGAACGCCGACGACAAAGTGCACGGCGTGCTCATTCTGCGTCCGCTTCCGGTGCACATAAGCGACATAGAGGTCTGCCGCGCGCTCGCGCCGGAAAAAGACGTCGACGGCATCACCGAATATTCAATGGCGGGGCTTTATTCGAATAAAAAAATAGGCTTCGCCCCCTGCACGGCGGAGGCCTGCATCGACATGCTCGACCATTACGGCGTGCCGATAGAGGGACGCCGCGCCGTGGTCGTGGGCCGCAGCTTCGTCGTAGGCAAGCCAGTCTCGATGATGCTGCTTCAGCGCAGCGCCACTGTGACCACCTGCCACACAAAAACAAAAGAGCTGGCCGACCTCTGCCGCGGCGCGGACATCCTCGTAGTCGCCGCCGGCCATCCAAAGCTCATAGGCGCGGAACATTTCGCAAGCGGTCAAGTCGTGCTCGACATCGGAATAAATTTCGACGAGCAAGGCAAAATCTGCGGCGACGTAGACGGCGAGGCCGCCTTGGGCAGAGTCGCGGCTATTACGCCGGTGCCGGGCGGGATTGGCCGAGTCACGACGACGGTGCTTGCAAAACATGTCGTTCAGGCCTGCGCCGCGCTCACGGAAAAATACTGATGATGCTTAAATGAATGTAAAGTTTGTGAAACGATATACAAATGAACCAACATTGCAAAACTAAAACAAAGATATTTTTCTATTTGCCTTTTAATGAATAGCGCATATAATTTAAGCGATATACATACTAATATAAGGTTGTTTTACATTGCCTTTACACAGAATATATATTGGATTAATTTTTGTGCGCAGCCGCTCACAAGCCGCGCGTGAAATTTAATTGGGAGCGACATCCCAGACTATATTATTTTTTTAAGGAGGCAACACCGTGAAGAAGTTTTTTGCAGCAGCCCTACTTGTCTCAATGCTTTTTGTCTCAAGCGCGGCTATGGCGGCGGAGAAGCTCACCGTCTACACATCCATGAAGGACTCCCTTATCGGAGCGCTGAAAGATGAGTTTGTGAAGCAGAACCCCGGAGTGCAGTTTGACGCCTATGTGGCCGGAGCGGGCAAGCTCATGGCCAAAATAGCGGCGGAACGCGAATCGGGCAAGCTCGTAGTCGATGTGCTCTGGCACAGCGAAGTCCCAGACTTCTATCAGCTCAAGAAGGAAGGGGTTCTCCAGCCCTACAAATCACCGAACATGAAGTTTGTCGAAAGCCCCGTCAAGGACCCCGAGGGATATTTCACCCCCGCCCGCAACGGTACGCTCGGCATAGTCTACAACACCCGCTTCATCAAAACAGCTCCAAAGACATGGAAAGACGTTCTTGGCAAGGATTATAAAGACGCATTCGGCGTAGCCGACCCTGCGCTCTCCGGCACCGCGTACGGAAGCGTAGCGGCCCTCACGAAGATCTACGGATGGAAGTACTTTGAAGACGTCCAGAAGAACGGCGGCATCCTGGGCAAGGGTTCCGGCCAGGTCATCGACGACACGGCGATGGGCGACCTCGTTGCCTGCATCGGCGTCGACTACATCACGATGTCAAAGATAAAGAAGGGCGCCACGCTTGCTATGGCTTACCCGAAAGAAACGATAGTTCTGCCGAGCCCCGTAGCCATCATCAAGGGCACGCCGAACCTTCCCGTGGCGAAGAAATTCGTTGACTTCCTTCTTTCAAAGGAAGGCCAGCAGATCATAGCCGACAACTACACGCTGCCCGTAAGAACAGACGTAACGCTTCCGAAGGACAGCCCGCTGCCGAAGCCGCACGCAGCGGTCGTCAACGCCATCAAGCTTGACTTCAAAAACATGTCCTCAGAAAAAGAGGCCACAATCAAGAAGTTCAAGGATGTAATGCGCCCTGGCAAATAGTTCCTCAGAAATATTTGATTTTTCGGGGAAGGCCACACGGTCTTCCCTTAATTTTTCATTGATCATAATAACATCCTCCATGAAAGGAGTTGTCTTTTTTGGCTGAAGTAAAAATTGAACATGTCCGAAAGGGCTATGCAAAAAAAGCAGTTTATAAAGATCTCAACCTGACTATAAACGACGGCGAGTGCTTCACGCTGCTTGGCCCGTCCGGCTGCGGAAAGACCGTCATGCTGCGCATGATAGCGGGCTTTGAGTCTCCGGACGCGGGCACGATAAAGATAGGCGGCGTAATGCAGTCCTCACCGGCAGATAAAATAATGGTGCCCCCGGACGAGCGCTCGCTTGGCGTCGTCTTTCAGGATTACGCCGTGTGGCCCCACATGACCGTCAAAGAGAACATAATCTATCCGCTCAAGATACAGAAGGTAAATGCGAAGGAGGCGGAGGAGAGGACGCGCGAAGCCGTTGAAAGCGTCAACCTCACGGGCCTTGAAAACAGGCTCCCGTCGCAGCTCTCGGGAGGCCAGCAGCAGCGAGTGGCCCTTGCGCGCGCGCTTGTCGCGGAGCCTAAGATAATGCTGCTTGACGAACCTCTGACGAACCTCGACGCGAACCTCCGCGAGGAGATGCGTTTTGAGATACGGGCGCTGCAAAAGAGAAAGGGCGTCACCGTCCTCTATGTAACGCACGACCAGGAGATAGCGCTCGCCATCTCCGACAGGCTCGCGGTGCTCGACCAGAATGGCAACATCTGCCAGATAGGAACGCCCACCGATGTCTTTGAACATCCCGCCAACGCCTTCGTCTTCCGCTTCATGGGCGTAGCGAACATGGTGCCCATCGACATCCGTGACGGCAAAATTTATCCTAAGGGCACGGATTCGGCCATTTCGGAGGTCGTCCCCGACGTCGTTCCTGAAAATCCGATCCTTGGTTGCCGTCCGTCTGACATCGACCTCATCCGAAACCCGGAGCCGGGGATGCCGACCGCCGTCATCAAGCGCGTCAACCTGCTGGGCCCAATCGTCGACCAGCGTCTTGACTTTGCCGGCATGGAGCTGCGCTCCCAGCTTGAAACGCACAAGGCCGTTGACAACGACCTCATCTTTAAAGAGGGCGACAAAGTAGGCATACGCCTCGCGAACCAGCTTCTCTTCGACGCCGCGACTCTGGAAGGAGTGGTTGAAAATGACTAGCGCCGGCAAGAAAAAATTCGGAATGGCCGAGTTCATCTTCATGCTCGCCGTCCTCATCCTCGTCGTAATAGTCGCGCTTCCCGTCATCCTCATCTTCTGGACGTCGTTCATCGTGGACGGACATCTGAACCTAGCCGCCGTTCACAGCGTCATCATGCAGGAGGAGACCTTCCAGGCGCTCAAAATGTCGCTTATGATAGCGGCCTGCGTCACAGTCACCTGTACCTTCGTCGGCACGCTCTTTGCGTGGCTCGTCACAAGGACGGACCTGCCGTTCAAAGAAACGATGAAGGTGCTCTTCACCGTTCCTTTCATGCTTCCGGCCTTCATCGGCGCCCTCGCGTGGAAAATACTGCTTTCGCCGCGCGCCGGCTACATCAACCAGCTGTGGATGGAGATAACGGGGACGCGGCACGCGCTCTTCAACGTCTACGGATTCTGGGGCATCGTCGTCATAGAGACGATGTACCTCTTCCCGTTCGTCTTCATACAGGTGAGCGGGGCTCTTGAGCGCATGGACCCGACTCTTGAGGAATCGGCGCGCATCGCGGGCGCGGGGCTCTTCACCATCACAAGGAAGATAACGATACCGCTCATCATGCCGGCCGTCGTGGCTGGTGCGCTGCTCGTCTGTCTCTACTCGCTCTCGCACTTTGGAACGCCCGCCATCCTGGGCACGGAGGTAGGCATCTATACGATACCGACGATGATCTACGAACTGATACACCAAAGCGCGGGCAGCTTCACGGCCATACGCGCCGCCACGGTGCTCTCCGTCGTACTGGTGCTCTCTGCTGCGATAATCCTCTACGCTCAGAACAAAGTCATCAAGTCGGGGCGTTTTCAGATAATCGCGGGCAAGAGCGTTCGTCCCACGGTGCTGAAACTTCGCGGCCTGCGTATGCCGCTTTTCATCTTCTGCTGCATCTACCTGCTGCTCACGGTCGTCATGCCGACAGTCACCATCTTCCTCGTCGGCTTCCTCAACACCTACGGGCTGCCGCTTGCGCTTGAAAACATGTCGTGGGAAAACTACCGCTACGTGCTGTTTGAGTGGAAGCTTACAAAGGACGCCATCTGGAACTCCACCTATCTGTCGCTCTCCGCTGCGTTCGTTACGATGATAGCGGGCGGCATCATCTCCTACGTGCTTGTCAAGCTCAAAGTGCGCGGCAAGTGGTTCCTTGAATTCCTCGGGCTGCTTCCGTTCTCGCTGCCCGGCACCGTCATCGCGCTCGGCGTCATACTCACGTGGAGCGGACGCTTTGGGATAAACCTCTACAACACGGCGTGGATAATCTTCGTCGCCTACATAGCGCGCTACATGGCCTTCTCGCTCAAATCAAACAGCGCGGCTCTCGAACAGGTGCACGACTCGCTGGTGGAGGCCAGCCGCGCAAGCGGAGCCACGCCGTGGCAGTCGCTGCGCGACATCGTCATCCCGCTCATCCGCCCCGGCATGGTGGCTGCGTTCTTCCTCATATTCCTGCCGGCGCTTCGCGAGCTGACCACCTCCGTTCTGCTTTACGGCCCCACCACGAGAACGATAGGCGTCGCCATCTACACGCTCAATGAAGACGGCGAGACGGTCTATGCCTGCGCCCTTGCCGGCGTCGCGCTGCTGCTCATAGTCGGCGGCGAAATACTTATAAAGCGCTTCTTCGAAAAGAAAAAGCACGCTGACAACGGGGGTGCTTAAAGATGGCATATGTTGAATTAAGGAACGTTACAAAACTTTTCGGCACGGTGCGCGCGGTAGACGCGCTCAACCTCTCCATTGAAAAGGGAGAGTGCTTCTCGTTCCTCGGCCCCTCCGGCTGCGGCAAGACGACGACGCTGCGCATGGTGGCCGGTTTTGAGGACCTTGACGAAGGCGAGATCGAAGTAGGCGGAAAACTCATCTCATCAAAAGAGAAGAATTTTTACATCCCGCCGGAAAACCGCGGCTTCGGAATGGTCTTTCAGGCCTTCGCGGTCTGGCCGCACATGACCGTCTACGACAACGTAGCGTTTCCGCTGAAGATAAAACATCTTTCAAGAAGCGAAGTAGAGGACCGCACGAAGCAGGCGCTTGCAAACACGAACCTCACAAAGCAGGCGCGGCTTTACCCCAACGACCTCTCCGGAGGCGAAAAGCAGCGCATTGCGCTTGCGCGCGCGCTTTCCATCAACCCGGGGCTCCTTCTCCTTGATGAGCCGCTCTCAAACCTTGACCCGCACCTCCGCGAAGAGATGCGCTTTGAGATAAAGGACCTGCAGCGCAAATATGATTTTTCAATCATCTTTGTCACGCACGACCAGTCCGAAGCGATGGCGCTCTCAAACCGCATCATGGTAATGCGCGACGGCAGGACGATGCAGATAGACACGCCGCTTGACATCTACGCGAAGCCGGCCAACCGCTTCGTCTACAGCTTCATCGGCCTCTCAAACTTCGTGCCCGTCGTCTTCCGCGACGGAAAATCGGTAGTAGAAAGCGCGCCTGACGCCGGAGTCGTCTCAAGCGATGTTCCGCCGCAGTTTTCGGCGGCCGGCCACGCAGCCGCGGCCTGCCGCCCCTCTGAGATAAACTTCGTATCAGAAGGAGAGGGCGGAGTGAAGGGCGTCATAATGCGCACGGCCTATCTTGGCGAAATAGTGGACTACATGGTCAAAGTGGGCGAAAGCGAGATACGCGTTCAGAAAGGCCGCCGCGACCCGCGCCATCAAACCGGCGACACCTGTTTCCTGCACTTCCCGAAGATAGTCTGGTACGAATAAAATAAAGGCCCAGTTCGCCGAAAAGACGGCGTTTTGGGCCTTTCTCTTTTTACGGCAGCCTTTAAAAGCTGACTTTTTTGAAATAATTGACACCTAAAATAGGTAGAGCTACAATTAATTGGTTTCTAAAAAAATAAACAGAGGATGAGATCATTGAAGAAAATATCTTTGGTGTTATTGGCGTTAGTAATTGCGTTGACGTCGGCGGTCTGCGCCTTCGCGGCGGAAAACAAGCTGGTCATTTATACGGCGCGCGTGGAGAAGCTCAACAACATCGTCATCGACGGTTTTAAGAAGAAATACAATATCCCAGTAGAAGTTGTGACGGGCGGTTCCGGCGAGATACTCAAGAGAGTACAGGCCGAGGCCGATTCAAAGAATGTCTACGGCGACATCCATTGGGCCGCCGACGAGACGATGCTGACAAACAACGCAAAGCTTTTCCAGGTCTATGTTCCCAAAGAAAATAAAAAAATGATGAAAAATTTCCGCAACGACGGCACCAACGTCTTCAACCCAGCCTTCGCGGAACCGAACGTCGTCATAATCAACACGGACGTCCTTAAAAAGCTTGGAGTCGCCAAAGTTGATTCCTACGCGGACCTTCTCAACCCGAAGCTGAAGGGACACATCATCATGGGCGACCCCGCAAACTCTTCGTCCGCCTTCCAGTGCCTTATCGGGATGCTCTACGGCATGGGGACAAAGCATGACCCGATGTCCCCCGCCGCGTGGAAGTATATCGACAAACTTCTCGTCAACCTCAACGGCAAGCAGGCCAACAGCTCAAGCCAGATATACAAGGGAGTCGCCGCCGGCGAATATGCGGTCGGCCTCAGCTTTGAAGATCCCTGCGTTGAACTAGAGGCAAGCGGAAAATATCCCGTAAAAGTGGTCTATCCTAAAGAGGGCGTCATCTTCCCCGGCCAGTCCGTGCAGATAATAGCCGGCGCGCCGCATCCTGACAACGCCAAAAAATTTGTCGACTACATGCTATCTGCCGAAGTACAGTCGCAGGTAGGACAGCAGATGAATCTGCGCCCGCTGCGCGCCGGAGTCGCGGTCAACACCAAAATGGTCCCCAGCACCAAGATAAAACTTTTCAGCAACTACAGCGCTCCCTATATTGCAAAGACAAAGGCGGAGATACTTTCGACCTTCATGAAGCATGTCGAAGATACAATGGAATAAACAAAACAACCAGCACTGACCGTCAGGGGTCCCGCCGCGCGGGATCCCTGATTTTAGATGAAAGGGCGTATCTTTATGAGCGTTGCCATAACTATCAGCAATGTAAAAAAAATATTTGACAAAAACATCATCATAAACGATCTCTCGCTGGCCGTAAGACCCGGCGAATTTTTCACGCTCCTCGGTCCTTCCGGGTGCGGCAAAACGACGCTGCTTCGCATGATAATAGGATTTAATTCCATCGAAGGCGGAGAAATCAAAATAGACGACAAGGTCATCAACGACGTGCCTACAAATAAACGCAACATGGGAATGGTCTTTCAAAATTACGCGGTCTTCCCCCACATGAGCGTGCGGGACAACGTGGCCTACGGGCTTAAGACCCGCGGAACGCCCGCGCAGCAAAAAAAAGAGATGGTCGACGAAATACTTAAAATAACGCGCATCGAAGAGTACGCCGACCGGATGCCGACGCAGCTCTCCGGCGGCCAGCAGCAGCGCGTGGCGCTTGCGCGCGCCATCGTCATTCATCCTGACGTACTGCTGATGGATGAGCCGCTCTCAAACCTTGACGCAAAGCTTCGCATAGAGATGCGCAACGCAATAAAAAAGATACAAAAACAGATGGGCATAACTACCGTCTATGTGACGCACGACCAGGAAGAGGCGCTTGCCGTTTCAGACCGTATCGCGGTCATGCACGGCGGCATAATCCAACAGATAGATTCTCCAAAAAAAATATACCAGAGGCCGTGCAACCTATTCGTTTCAACCTTCATAGGACTTTCAAACATCCTTGAGGCCACGGTAGAATCACGCGGCGGCGCACGCTTTTTGAGGCTCCATCCTGATTATGCGCCAGAGATGACTACTCTTTGCGACGTACCCGACGGACGCCCGGCGCTTGCCAGCATCCGCCCGGAGGAGTTCAGCGTCTCGGCCGATATGAACTCTGCCGGCATCCCCGCCGTCGTGCGTTCAAGCGTCTTTCTTGGCGTCAACCTCCATTACTTCGTCGAGCTTCCAGACGGCAAAGAGGCGGAGATAATCCAGGAGACCGACCTGAGCGACATGATCCCGGACGGAACTAAAGTGCGGCTCACCGTACATCCGCTAAAAATAAACGTCTTCGACGCCGAACGGAAGCAGACGTTGATACGCGAGGGCGCGTAAATGCTCACCCACGACCGCGGCTTTAATATATGGACGGCCTTCACCGTCGCCATTCTGGCCTTGTTTCTTATATTTGTGGTCTACCCGCTTTCGCTCGTCCTTTATAAAAGCGTCATAGACCCTGTAAGCGGCAGCGTCACCTTCGACCATTTCGTCAGGTTCTTTTCGCGTAAATACTATTTGAATACCATGTACAACAGCTTCAAGGTGACGGTGACGGCGACTCTGATATCGGCCGCTCTGGGCATGCTGATGGCCTATACGACAAGAAGCGTCTGGATAAAGGGAACAAAATATCTTAATATATTCATCGTAATAGCCTATCTTTCACCGCCCTTCATCGGCGCATACGCGTGGGTGCAGCTTCTTGGACGCGCCGGCCTCATAACGCGTTTTATCAACGATTCTTTCGGTACGAACTTTGGCGGCATCTACGGCTTTGCCGGTATTGTGCTGGTCTTCTCGCTTCAGTCCTTTCCGTTGGTCTACATGTATGTCTCGGGCGCGCTCCAAAATATGGACAACTCTCTCAACGAGGCGGCGGAAAGCCTTGGTGCCTCCAATTTTGAGCGAATGAAGGATATAATTTTGCCGCTGGTGCTGCCGACCATGCTCGCAAGTTCTCTTCTTGTTTTCATGAGAGTCTTTTCCGATTTTGGAACGCCGATGCTGATAGGCGAGGGGTACAGGACCTTTCCGACGGTGCTCTACAGCCAGTTTATGGGCGAGGTCTCAAACGACGACTTCTTTTCTGCGGCGCTTTGCGTAATAATCATCGCCTTCACGCTGCTCTTCTTCTTTTTGCAGAGGTACATCGCGCGCCGCCACACCTACCACATGAGCGCGCTGAAGCCGATGCTGCCGAAACGAGTGAAGCCGTTAAAAAGTTTTTTATGCCATTGCTTCGTCTATCTGGTGGTCTTTCTCGGGATGCTGCCGCAGCTGACGGTCCTTGTCACCTCATTTCTTGAGGAGAACACGGCGCACATGTTTACAAGCAAACTTACTTTAATCAACTATATCAACACGATCTTCAGCAAGAACAGCAAGGTCGTCGCCAATACCTACCTGTACGGCATCTCGGCTATCGCGATCGTAGTGGTCTGCGGAGTGCTCATCTCCTATCTTGCGGAACGCAAGCGGTCATTCCTCACGTCAACGGTCGACACTCTGACGATGCTGCCCTATATAATCCCAGGCTCCGTCTTGGGCATCGCCTTTTTGTACGCCTTCAACGTTCCGCCTCTTATGTTGAGCGGCACGGCGCTCATAATAATAATCTCCCTCTCAATACGCAGGATGCCGTACACCATACGCTCATGCAACGCCACAATAGGGCAGATAAGCCCAAGCGTGGAGGAGGCGGCGGTGAGCCTCGGCGCAAGCGAACTTCGCTCATTTTGGGAGATAACCATCCCAATGATGCTTCCCGGAGTTCTGGCGGGCGCCATTATGAGCTGGGTCACCGTCATAAGCGAGCTTTCGTCGTCAATAATACTCTACAGGGCGGCTACGCAGACGCTTACGGTCTCAATATACGTTGAGGTCATCCGTTCCAACTTCGGAAACGCGGCCGCGTATTCGTCGATACTTACGCTCACCTCCGTGCTTTCGCTCCTTTTATTCTTTAAACTTTCTGGGCGCAGAGAGATAAGTATTTAAAGACAGGCGCAGGCCTGAGGAGGCCTGCGGCGCAGATGAACGTTTACGAGTTGAGGTAAATAGTTATAAGGCGTGTCTGTAGAAATTATGCGTCTGTGAACAGTACGAAGCCGCGAAAGAGAGGCCCGCTTTCGCGGCTTTTTATTTTTCTTCGTCTTCGTGGTGCAGTTCAAAGGTGCAGGCGTCCAGCAATCCTTTGACGGCGGAGCGTTCGCCTTGATTCATTTTCTTGAACTGTCTTTTAAGCGCGTTGTAGGCCTGCGCAAGAAAAAGTATAGCGGGCTCTTCCTCGCCGCCAGCAGATGACGCGGCGGATAAGAATTTTGCGGCGCGGCAGAGCGGGGCGGGGTCGTCGATTTCGCCCACGAGCCATGAGACAGATGTATCCAGTTCTCGCGCTAGAAGAAGTTTTGTAGCGTCGTCCGGTTCGTTGATGTCATTTTTCCACCTGGACATGGTGGCGCTAGTTACTCCCATACTGTCGAGAAGCGTTTTGGTTTTTATATGAAGTTGCTCTTGTCTATGGCTTATTCGTTCTCCTATCATAATATCTTTGATAATACTTAAAACGTAATAGCAAAACAAGAGCGCAGAACGTAAGTAAGTTGCTTTAAGTGAAATAAATTCTTGACTATTTACTTTATGCGTAATAGTATTGGCCTATTGAGCTTGTGGACGTAATAAAGCTTAGTATTTGCGTTATTGCCGCGATGCGCGCCGTATTAAATTTTGCTTTGGCCGTTATGGCAGTACGCTATGCGCAATAAACGTTTTTTGCAGCGCACTTGTAAGTAATATACGCATTACGTAACATATAAACGCAGAACGTAGGCGCCGGGCAGCGCGCGGGGACGTATAGCATGAAGCGTCCACGCGCGGCGCGCGGCGGGAATAAGGGGGCAACAATATGCAGGAAAACAGAACGCCTTGCGGCGCGTCTTTGAATCGTATGACAAGTGAATTGACGGAGGCTAGAAGATCTGTCGGTTTGCTGATGGACAAGTTCGACGTCCACGACGATCATGATACGGCGTGGGTGGAGTGCTGCAGGCTGCGCGACATCGTCATACGCCTCACCGCGGACGTGGAGAGTTTCAAAAAAAGCCTCTCGTAAGGCAGTACTTATAAAAATAAAGCTACGGTGCTATCATAGAGGCGCTTTTACAGTTATTCTTTAAAAAAAGAAGGCGGGCGCCCTGATGATTTATGGAATATTCTTAAGCCTCCTCACCTGTCTGTGCTGGGGAAGCACCTCTTTCTTACTGCGCGGCATAAACAGACTCGACGCCTCGGAGATGTCGTTTATGCGCGCGTCCGGCGGTCTGCTCTGCGGCCTCTTTTTATTGATTTTTTCACACGCCGGCCTCTCTCAATCTTTAAAACTCTCGGATATCCTCGTCTTTATAGCGCTTGTGCTGTGCAACAACGTCATAGGCGACGTCTTTTTATTTTTTGCGCTGCATCGGCTGGGCGTCGCGCGCGGCGCGGCCATTTCAAGCTCGTACCCTATCCCGGTGGCTCTCGCCTCGTCTCTTTTTTTCGGCGCGAAGCTGTCGTTTCCCGTCGTGGCCGGCACAGTCGCGGTCGTGGCAGCCGTAGCGCTGCTTTGTCATTCAAAAAAGAGCGAGGGCGGCCTTTCTGTCTCCGGCCTCGTCTACGCCGTGCTTGCCTGCCTGTTTTGGGCGGCAGGCCTTCTTTTTAACAAACAGCTCGTGGTGGCGGGGCTTGCTCCAATAACGATCGTCCTTGGGCGCGGCGTCGCCTTTTTTACGATAGCTTTCGCTATCTGGCTCGCCAGGCTCGCCTTTGTGAAGAACGACATGAGTTCGTGGCGCAGGCTGCGCTCCAAAGAGGCGCTCATGGGCCTCCTTGCCGGCATATTGTCGCTGGGCTTTGGCGCGTGGCTCTATTCATCGGCGCTGGAATATGTGGCGCCCGCGGTGGCGACTACGATAGGCGGCGCGAACCCGATCGTCGCCACAGTATTTGCCCTGGTCATATACAAAGAAAAGGTCCGTCCGCTGCAATGGGCGGCAATAGCCTTGGCAGCGGGCGGATCTGTTTTAGTGACCTTTTAGCGGCGAGCGCCGCGTCTAGGAAAGCCAGCGCGCCTGATTGAGCAGGAATATCCTTTGCAGATGCTGCGAGACGGGGCCCGGTTTGCCGTTTCCGATCTGCTGTCCGCCCACTCTCACGACTGGCAGCACCTCTTTCACGGAGCCTGTGATGAAGGCTTCGTCGGCCAACGCCAGCTCCTCTTCGCGCGGGCAGCGTTCCTCCACCTCGAAACCGTTTTCACGCGCAAGCGTTAAGATAATGTCGCGCGTCACGCCTTTGAGCACTTTGCCCACCGGCGCCGTGATGAGCTTTCCGTCTTTGCAGATGAAGAAGTTGCTGCTCATGGCCTCTGTGATCTCGCCCTCGGGTGTGATGTAGAGCGTCTCAAAGTTTGACTTCTGCGCCTTTGAAAGCGGGATGAGGCCGAACAAATAATTTGTGCTCTTGATGAGCGGGAAGGGACGCGCTATGCGATTCGGTTCCAGCGTGATGCCGTTTTTCTTTTCGTCCTCTGTCGGTTTGTGCACCTCGTCGAAGATGACGAAGAAACGCGGTTCAGGAAAGGAGCCCTTGTTGTTGATGTCTCCGCCCGTTATATATGGCTTCACGAGGCCGTCGAAATTTTTATGCTCGGGCAGAGCAAGCCCCTCGCGGATTATCTCGGGAAGTTTTTTTATTATTTCGCGGGCCTCTATGCCTGAGCCCTCGGCGCTGCCTGCAAGACGTTCCAGATGCTGCGTCATCGCAAACGGCGAGCCTTCGTATATCCTTACTGATTCAAATGTCCCAATGCCGCGCTGGATGGACATGTCGGTCATGGGCAGCGCGCATTCCGAAAGCGGCGCGAATTTGCCGTCGTAATAACAAAGTGCCAATTTATATACCCTCTTTCCCATTTTATGCTAGAAGTATAACGCAAAACAATAGATTGACAAGCCGACTATTTCGCTTGCGTAAATCTCGTCCGTCATATAAAATCATCACGTAATTAAGTATTGCAATGCGTAAAAGAAAGTGGGATGTTTTATGGCAAAGATTGTTGGTTTCAGCGAAGCCGGTTATATTGCTCTTCACTGCATGATGCTGATGGCGGAGAATGGACAGCGTCTCTTGTCGGTCAAGGAGATGGCCTCTTCGCTCAAAGTTTCCGAGGCGCATCTTGCGAAGGTGGTGCTGTGGCTCGCAAAGGCGGAGCTGATAAAGACGACGCGGGGCCCGAAGGGCGGAGCGGTGCTTGCGAGAGCGCCGCAGGATATCTCCTTTCTTGAAATAATCGAGGCGATAGACGGCCCGGTGCGCAGCCCCGGCTGCGTCTTCGGCCACAGCGAGTGCGTATATAAGGAATGTATCTTCGGAGATTTTATCTCCCACATGACGGACGAGGCGGCTAAGTGGCTCGCCGAAAAGAAGCTGGCGTAACTCCGCGCCTTTCGTCTTTCGTAAAAATACAATTAAAGAGGGGAAGCAGCTCCAATGAGAAAAATAATCCAGATCGATGATGAAAAATGCGACGGCTGCGGCGTATGCGCCAACGCCTGTCACGAACGCGCCATTGAGATAGTAGACGGCAAGGCGCGCCTTGTAAAAGAAAGCTACTGCGACGGGCTTGGCGACTGCATCGGCGAATGTCCGAAAGACGCGATCTCATTTGTGATGCGCGACGCCGAGGCCTACGACGAGGCGGCGGTGAAAAAACGTATCGCGGAGACCATAGCTCCTAAAGGCGGGCGCACGGGCTGTCTCGGCTCTGAGGTCAGACAGTTCCGCCGCGAATGGAAGGATAATTTCGTCTACCCAAACGGCGACCGCGTTGAAATAAACGCCTCCGAGCTGACCAACTGGCCGGTGCAGCTTGCGCTCGTTCCAACGGACGCGCCGTATCTCAAGGGAGCGAATCTTCTGCTTGCGGCGGACTGCACCGCCTTCGCCTACGCTGAGTTCCACAAGCGCATCCTAAACGGACATGTCGCGCTTATTGGCTGCCCGAAGCTTGACGACAGCGCCTTTTATCTTGAAAAGCTCACCGAGATATTTAAAATAAACAGACCGCGCGAAATTACGGTGGCCTATATGGAGGTGCCCTGCTGCGCCGCGCTGGTGCGCATAACGCACGAGGCGATGGAGCGCGCCGAGCTGCACGTCGTCCTAAAGCTCATAAAGCTGTCGCTGAACGGCGGCTTTATGGAAATAAAAACTATAGAGCCGAAAAAATAAAAGGCTCCGCGTGAAAGCGGCCATAAAAAAATTGCCGTTCTAATTGTCATCTCGAAATATAACGGCAATTTTAACGATTGTTTCACGCCGAATATATGTAGAATAACAAAGTAATAATATAAATACTGTATTCGGACGTGGAGGTCTGTTAATGAAACAATTATTTGACGCGTTGGGGAAATGGGGCTGCAATGTCGACGACGCCCTCGTAAGACTTTTGGGCGACGAGGAGCTTTATATCGACTGCCTCGAAAGCGTTCAGTGCGACCCTGCATTTTATGCTCTTGGGGACGCGCTGCGCGCGGGCGATAAAGAATCGGCCTTTGAAAACGCCCACACGCTGAAGGGCGTGCTCGGAAACCTCAGCCTCACGCCCCTTTCCGTCACCGTCTCAGAAATGGTGGAGCCGCTGCGCGGCGGCAGCGACGACGGCCTGATGCCGGTCTATGAACAACTGATGGCACAGCGGAAGGAACTTGAAGATATTTTGAGCCAGTACAAAAAATAAAACCCTCCCACGCACCGCGGCCTGCAACTTAGGCCGCGATTTTTATTATTTTATAGTTGATAATTTATATCCACTATGTTATTATTCTCGCATAATAAATGAATGATACAAGACGATATAAAAGGAGGGGCTTTGGATGATGATGACGCGGGAAACAGATTATGCTGTGCGCATTCTGCGCGCTCTCTCTTCGTCACCTCGGCTCTCGCTGCGCCAGATATGCGCCTCTGAACTGATTCCGGTGCAGTTCGCCTACAAGATATTAAAAAAACTGGACAAAGGCGGCTACGTGGAGGTTTTTCGCGGCGCAGAGGGCGGATGCAGCCTTAAGGCGGATCTTTCCTCCGTCACTCTCTACGACCTTCTTGCCTGTATCAACGAAGAATTTCTTATCAACGCCTGCATGTCGCCGTCTTACGACTGCCAGTGGCGCAAAAGCCGCTGCGGGACATGCCGCGTTCACGACAACCTTAAAAAAATACAATTTACCATTGATGAAGAATTAAAAAAACATACTCTCGACGAGTTGCTCAACTTGCCGTAAATTTTTTTGCGGCTTAACTGGACAAAAAATATCTAATATATTCGCCGGATTACGGCGGGGGAGGAAATTTAATGAATCAGTGTTTTGGATGCAACACCTGCAAAAGCGCCGACAAGCCGCTTGAAGATTTTATTCGCTCACTTCCTATGGAGACCTCTCATCACAGGGTCGAGGGACAGTCCGTCAAATGCGGCTTCGGCCTCCAGGGCGTCTGCTGCCGCCTCTGCTCAAACGGCCCGTGCCGCATCACGCCGAAGGGCCCCAAGGGCATCTGCGGGGCGACGGCGGACGTGATAGTAGCGAGGAACTTTCTGCGCGCAATAGCGTCGGGCTCCGGCTGCTACATACACGTTGTGGAGAACACGGCGTGGAACTTAAAGAACACGGCGCTCTCAAAGGGCGTCATCAAAGGCGAAAAAACGCTTGACCGGCTTGCGCGACTTTTTGGCATAACGGCGGCCGACAAATACGAGCGCGCGCTTGCGGTGGCGGAGGCCGTGCTTGCCGACATCTACAAACCGGAGCACGAAAAGATGGAACTTGTCAAAAAGATGGCCTACGCGCCGCGCTTCGCCAACTGGGAAAAGCTGAACATACTGCCGGGAGGCGCAAACGCGGAAATTGTAAAGGGCGTCGTAAAATGCTCCACAAATCTCAACTCCGACCCGGTGGATATGCTGCTTTCCTGCCTTAAGCTAGGCATCTCGACGGGCCTCTACGGCCTCACTCTGACAAACCTTTTGAACGACGTGATGCTGGGCGAGCCGGAGATACGTCTTGCGCCGGTGGGCCTTAGCGTCATAGACCCGGATTATATAAATATCATGATAACGGGCCATCAGCACTCATGCTTCTCATATCTGCAAGACAGGCTCATTGAGCCGGAGGTGGCGGCAAAGGCAAAGGCCGCGGGCGCTTCTGGCTTCCGCCTCGTTGGATGCACCTGCGTCGGGCAGGACCTTCAGCTTCGCGGCGCGCATTACGAAGAGGTCTTCGTGGGGCACGCCGGCAACAACTACACCTCCGAAGCCGTGCTTGCCACAGGCGCGATAGACGCGGTGCTCTCTGAGTTCAACTGCACTCTGCCCGGCATCGAACCTATATGCGACGAGCTTAAGATAAAACAGATATGCCTTGACGATGTGGCGAAAAAATCCAACTCGGAGTACATGCCCTTCGTCTTTGAAAGCCGCAAAGAGGACAGCGACAGAATAATTGATAAAATAATCGACGCCTACAAAGAACGCAGAGGCTGCGTGGCGCTCGACCTTCAGCCGGAGCACGGCAACAGCGATACTCTCACCGGAGTCTCCGAAGTCTCTCTTAAAAATTTCTTGGGCGGCGACTGGAAGCCTCTCATCGACCTCATCGTCTCCGGCGATATAAAGGGCGTGGCCGGCGTCGTCGGCTGCTCAAACCTCACCTTCGGCGGCCACGACGTGCTGACGGTGGAGCTTACGAAAGAGCTTATCAAGCGTGACATCATCGTCCTCTCGGCGGGCTGCTCGTCGGGCGGCCTTGAAAACTGCGGGCTTATGCGCCCAGAGGCGGCGAAGCTCGCAGGGCCGAAGCTGCGCGCGGTCTGCGAGAAGCTTGGCATCCCGCCCGTTCTGAACTTCGGGCCGTGCCTCGCCATCGGACGGCTTGAGATAGTGGCGACGGAACTTGCAGAGGCGCTTGGCATAGACCTCCCGCAGCTTCCGCTTGTGCTCTCCGCGCCTCAGTGGCTAGAGGAACAGGCGCTTGCGGACGGAGCCTTCGGCCTTGCACTCGGCCTTCCGCTGCATCTGGGAGAAGCGCCGTTCATCACGGGAAGCAAAGTTGTGGTCGATGTGCTCACGGAAAGCATGAAAGAGCTTACTGGCGGACAGGTGATAATCGAGCCGGACGCGGCGCTTGCGGCCGATAAGCTTGAAAATATAATACTCGGCAAACGCGCCGGCCTCAACATCTGAAGGGAGGCGTGCCTCTATGAAACGGATATTCATTGACGCGGACAAGTGCGACGGCTGCATGAACTGCTCGCTCGCCTGTATGAACGCACACCGCGGGGACGGCGGAAACAGCATCTACACGCTTGAGATAACGAACGTTGTGAACGAAAGCCGCAACTTCATAATGCAGGATGAGCATAAAAACTACAGGCCAGTATTCTGCCGTCACTGCGCGGAGCCGATGTGCGTAGTGAGCTGCATGAGCGGCGCTATGAGCAAAGACGCAAAGAGCGGGCTTGTCCTTTACGACGAAAAAAAATGCGGCGCCTGCTTTATGTGCGTCATGAACTGCCCCTACGGAGTGCCGAAGCCGGATGTCGCTACGCGCTCCAAAGTGATAAAATGCGATTTCTGTTCTGACAAGGCGGACGGGCCGAGCTGTGTGAAGGCCTGTCCGAAAGAGGCCATCCACGTAGAGGAGGTCGACGAGTAAGATGAAACATCTGATAATCGGAGTATCCGCGGCGGGCATCGCCGCGGCGAAGACGATACGGGCGCTGCGGCCGGACGACGAAATAGTGATGGCCGCGAAGGATAAAGAGGTTCATTCGCGCTGTATGCTGCATCATTTCATCGGCGGCGCGAAGTCAGCCGAGGAGATAAACTTTGCGGGCGCGGACTTCTTTGAAAAAAACAATATAAAGTTTCTGGCGGACGAGGAGATAACGGCGGTGACGCCGCAGAAGAATTGCGCGCTGGGCGCGCGATCCGGCGAGATTACCTACGACACTCTGCTCATCACCACCGGCGCGCGGTATTTTATACCGCCGATACAGGGCTTTCGTGAGGCGAAAAACGTATTCGGACTGCGCGACCTCTCTGACGCGCGCAGGATAGACGACGCGGCGAAGGGCGCCGCCGAGTGCGTCATAGTAGGCTCCGGCCTTGTAGGGCTTGACGCGGCCTACGCGCTCTGCGAACGCGGCGTAAAGTGCCGCATCGTCGAGATGGAAGACCGCATTTCTCCGTTGCAGCTTGACAAGACGGCCGCCGCGCCCTATCAGAAATTCTTTGAAGAGGCCGGGTGCGAGTTTTATCTTTCAAAGCGCGCCTGCGGAATGGAGATGGACGACGCGGGAAACGCGACGCACGTGCTGCTTGAAAGCGGCGAAAGGCTGCCTTGCGCCTTCGTCGTCGTCACGGCGGGAGTGCGCCCGAACGTTGAGTTTTTGGACGGAAGCGGGATAACCGTAGACAGATGCGTTAAGGTCGACGACTACATGCGCACGAACGTTGAAAATATATGGGCGGCGGGCGACGTGGCTGGCCTTTCCGGAATATGGCCGAACGCCGCGCTACAGGGCGAGACGGCGGCGAAGAACATCTGCTGTGGGTGCGTCAAATATACGGACCGCTACGCCATGAAGAACACGATGAATTTCTTCGGCCTTACAACGCTCTCACTTGGGCCAAATTCCGCGGAACCCGGCGACGAAGTCATAATAAACGAATGCCGCACCTCGTACATGAAGGCGATAGTCCGCGACGGGCGCGTGATACATCTCACCATACAGGGAGACATCTCAAACACCGGTTTCTGGCAGGAGCTTGTAAAGCGCGGCGTCAAAGTCCGCAAAGAGGCGCGCGCCTTAAGCCGCCTCAGCTACGCGGACTTCTGGAACTGCGACGAAAAGAGCGGAGAATATCTCTGGGCAAAATAACGCAAAATCGTAAGACGGTACAGCATTTATTGTAGGCGGCGTTGATTTTTTTCAAAAAAGTGCTACAATTCAAATGCTAATTCAGGAGAAATAACTGGAAGAGTGGGGTGTACCCACTCTTCTTTTGTTACAGGAGGCGATTATTTGAACCGGGAGAAGTACGCGGAAATATTCCGCGCTTTGTCCGAGCGCGCTGAAAAGCTCGGATATGAGTGCGCGGGCTTTGAGATCGTAAGCGAGAACGGCATGGAGATCATCAGGCTTTATCTTGAAATGCCGGGCGGCATAGACATGAACGACTGTGAAACAGTCTCGCGCGAGATAAGCGAATATCTTGACACCATAGAGGAAGAACTTCCCGAGCGGTATTATCTTGAGATAAGCTCTCCCGGCCTAGAGCGTCCTCTTTTTTCAGCGGACGATTTCAGGCGTTTTGCAGGCAGCGAGGCGCAGATATATTTCAAAAAGGGCGGCCGCTCCGTGAAGGGCGTAATAGTAACCGCAAACGAAAGCGACGAGGCCGTAATAACAGAGCCGGGCGGAGGCCAGAGGACGATACCGCTCGACGAAATAAAAAGAGCGCACTTAGTCTATGTGCCGAAGACGGGCCAGAAAAAGACCTTTAAAAAAATACCTAAAAAGAAATAGAGAAACGCGCGAAAGGGGACGACAGGAAAAATGCAGCTAGGAAAAGATTTTAAGAAAGTTCTAAAGCAAATAGAGGACGAGAAGGGGCTTTCTGAGGAGATCATAGTAGCCAGCCTCGAGGCCGCCATGGTATCGGCATATAAAAAATACAAGGGCGGCAATCAGCACACCGAGGTCTACATAGATGTTGAAAACGGAGAGTTTTCTCTATATGAGGTCTATGAGATCGTGGAAGAGGTTACGAACGCCGACGCGGAGATGACGCTTGAAGAGGCGACGCGCCGCGGATACACGAACCTAGAGGTGGGCGACATCATCAGAAGCGAAGTGCTGCCGGAGGACTTCGGCCGCATCGCGGCTCAGACGGCGCGACAGGTGATAATCCAGAAGCTCAAAGACGCGGAGCGCCAGGTAGTCTACGAGCAGTTCTCGGATAAAATTGGCAATATAGTGGCGGGCGCCATCTTCAAGGCGGAGGGCGATCAGATACTTGTGCGCCTCAACGACAAGACCGAGGCCATAATGCCCAAAGAGGAGCGCATCGTCGGAGAGAGATACAACCCCGGCGACCGCATGAAGTTCTATCTGCTGGACGTTCGTCAGACGACGCGCGGCCCGCGCATAATCGTATCACGCACCCATCCCGGGCTTCTGCGCCGGCTGCTTGAACTTGAGGTGCCGGAGATACAGGACGGCGTAGTCGAGATACGCAACATCGTCCGCGAGGCCGGAACCCGCGCGAAAATCGCGGTAGGCAGCCTCGACGTCAACGTCGAGCCGCTGGGAGCCTGCGTCGGCAAGCAGGGAAGCCGCATAAAATCTATCAGCAGCGAGCTGAACGGCGAAAGGATAGACATCATCGTCCACAGCAACGACCCGCTCAAATACATCACGAACGCGCTCTCGCCCGCCAAGATAATCCGCATCGAGCCGCTGCTCGACCAGGACAGGTCGGTGCTTGCCTTCGTGCGTCCCGACCAGTTGTCGCTCGCCATCGGCAAGGCGGGGCAGAACGTGCGCCTTGCGGCGCGCCTGACTGGCTGGAAGATAGACATAAAGGTCAAAGAAGAGGAAAAACTTCCCACGATGAAGGATCTCTTCCTCGAGATGCCCGTAGGGTCCGACGAGGAGTCAAGGTAGAAGAGCAATGGCGAAGCAGGCCGCGAACCAGACGCCTAAAAAACTGCGCCCGCGCACATGCGTCGGCTGCATGGAGGAGTCTCCCAAACGCGCGCTTCTGCGCGTCATAAGGACGCCCGAGGGCGAAGTACGCTTTGACCCGACCGGCAAGGCAAACGGGCGCGGTGCGTACGTTTGCGCCAGGCTCTCCTGCGTTGAGGCCGCAAAGAAAAAAAAGGCCTTTTCGCGCGCTTTAAAGGCGGAGGCGCCTGAGTCGCTTTACACTGAACTTGCCGCGCGCTGCGCGGATGAGGAGAATCGCGATGAACGGCAGGACGGATAAGGCGCTCGACATGATGAGCATGGCCCGCAGGGCCGGCGAGCTCATCATAGGACAGGACAAGATCTTCGACGCTATAAAGAGCGGCGGGAGGCTTGCCGTCTTCGTTACAGAGGACTGCTCGCAAAATGTTATGCGCACGCTGAACGCGGCGGAAGCACGCGGAAGCATAAAAATTTTAAACATAAAAGATACCGACAGGGCCCTTTTGGGACAGCGTCTTGGGATAAGCGCGGCGCAGGCCGCGGCGCTTCCAGAAGAAAGCGGCTTTGCGAAAAAGATTTGTTTTTTGATTGAAGACAGGAGTGATGCGGATGAGTAAAATTAGAGTATATGATCTTGCGAAGATGCTGGAAAAGAGCAACACGGAGATGGTCGAAATACTGACCGGCCTCGGCGTCGCAATAAAATCGCACATGAGTTCCATTGACGAGGACCTTGTCCCTATGGTGCAGGAATCTCTCCAGAAGGCCAAAGCCGACGAGTCCAAAAAGGAACTGGAAGCGCTTTCATCCTACCCGACCGTCTATATCCCCGAAGGAGTCTCCGTCTCGGAGGTAGCCTCCCTCTCGGGCGAAAAGGCGGGAAGCGCCGTCAAGGCGCTGATGCTGGAGGGCCTCATGCTGCCCGCCACTACAAGGGCCGACGAAAAGATTTTGCAGATACTTGGCAAAACGTTCAAAAAGAACCTCGTCTTCGGCAAAGCGCAGCCCGAGGAAGAAAAACCGTCGGTGGCCGCGCAGCAGACGAAGGCAGCACCCGCCGCGCCGAAAAATATCCACGAGGCGAAGGCGGCGCATGAGGCTAAGAAAAACGAGCCTCAGAGCCAGAAAAAGAACAAAAAGGGCAAGTCAAAGAAAAACGGAGCCGGAGAGGCTACGCACCGTCCTCCGATAATCACGGTCATGGGACACGTCGACCACGGCAAAACGACGCTTCTTGACAATATCCGCAACACGCACGTCACGGATAAAGAGGCCGGCGGCATCACGCAGCACATAGGTGCCTCGCGCGTCGAATACAACGGCAACACGCTCGTATTCCTCGACACGCCGGGACACGAAGCCTTTACCGCGATGCGTATGCGCGGAGCTCAGGTGACGGACATCGCCGTGCTTGTCGTAGCGGCCGACGACGGCATCAAGCCGCAGACCATCGAAGCGCTGAACCACGCGAAAGCGGCCGGCGTTCCGATAGTGGTCGCGGTAAATAAGGTCGACAAACCCGACGCGAAGCCGGAGCGCGTGCGCCAGCAGCTCTCCGACTACGGACTTGTGCCGGAAGAGTGGGGCGGAGACACCATCATGGTCGACGTCGCCGCAAAGACCGGAGTCAACGTCGACGGCCTGCTTGAGATGCTGCTTCTGGTCGCCGAAATGCAGGAACTTAAGGCCGACCCGAAGGCCGCGCCTACCGGCACCGTCATCGAAGCCAATCTCGACAAGGGCAAAGGCCCCGTAGCCACAGTCATAGTGCAGGAGGGAACGCTGCACCGCGGCGACATCATCCACACCGCCAGCGCCTGGGGCAAGATCCGCGCGATGATAGACGACATGGGGCGCACTGTGAATTCCGCGGGCCCGAGTATGCCGGTTGAGATACTCGGCCTTGAAAACGTCCCGCAGCCCGGAGAAAACTTCAATCTCCTGGACTCTGAACGCGAGGCGCGCGACATAATGTCGCAGAACGAGGCCGACCGCCGTGAAACGGACCAGAGCAAGACGAAACGCCTGACGCTCGAAGAGCTCTACGATAAGATGCAGACGGAAGAGGTGCCGCAGCTGCGCATCGTTCTTAAGACGGACGTTCAGGGCTCGCTTGAAGCCTTCCACGCCTCGCTTATGAAGATGAGCACGGACGCAGTCTCTGTAAACATCGTCCATGAAGGCGTCGGCCGCATCTCTGAATCAGACGTCATGCTCGCCTCCGCCTCAAACGCCATCATCGTAGGCTTCAACGTCCGCCCGGACTCAAACGCAAAGAGAGTCTCCGAAAACGAAGGCGTCCAGATACGTCTCTATCAGGTCATCTACGACATGCTAGACGACGTGAAGGCGGCTATGGAAGGAATGCTTGCGCCCGCGCTTCGCGAACATACGCTGGGTACAGCTGAGATACGCGAGATGTTCCGCGTGCCGAAGGTCGGCAACATCGCCGGATGCCGTATCACTGAAGGGCTGCTGCGCAGGAGCGCGAAGGTGCGCCTCATCCGCGACGGCGTCGTTTTCTGGAGCGGCGAGCTTTCAAGCCTCAAGCATTTCAAGGACGACGTTCGTGAAATCAAGGCCGGCAACGAGTGCGGACTGAGCTTTGAAAAATTCCAGGACTTCAAAGTGGGCGACGTCATCGAAGCCTACGAGATCCTGAAAGAGAAGAAAACTCTGGACTAAGGAATAAGATATGTCCTTTTGGATAGCGGCGGCACAGACCTCTTTGAGGCTTCCCTACGCGGGCAGCCTCAAAGATCGGCGTCAGGTCGTGCGCTCCATCACGGATGGGGTGCGCGGCCGTTTTTCCATTTCGGCGGCGGACTTAGGTCCGGAGGGCGCGCACAACGCGGCGGAGCTGGGCTTTTCCGCGGCCGGATCATCTGCCGCGGAGCTTGACGAAAGAATGCGCAATCTAGAAAAATTTATATATCAAAGAGAAGAAGAGGGCGAATTTACAGTCGTCGCCTTTTCTATGGAGGTGTTCAAATATGGCGACCTATAGGATCGACAGAATCAATAAAGAGTTCATGCGTCTCATTTCGCAGATGCTGCAGACGCGCATAAAAGACGCCTCCGCGGCGGAGGCCGTGCTAACAAGGGTCTCCGTATCGCGCGACTTGGGCTTTGCCAAAGTTTATTACACTCTGATAAAGCCGGAGGAGAGGCCCGTCGTCCAGGAGGCGCTCGACAAGGCGGCCGTGCCTATGCGCGGCATGCTCGGCAAAGAGATGCGTCTGCGCACCATACCGGAGCTGCACTTCGTCTATGACGATTCCGAGAACAAGGCGCGCGCGATGGACGAGCTGCTTGATAAAGTCGCGGAAATGGACGCGAAGCTGAAGGCCGAGAGGGACGCGTAGCAGATGTATGACAAAGTCCTCTTTGCGGAGGCGCTGGAAAAACTAAAAAAACACAGCAGCTGGGCGATAGTCTGTCACGAAAATCCTGACGGCGATACGCTCGGCTGCGCTTTTGCGCTATATTCGCTTGGCAAGCGAGCCGGCAAACGAACCTCCGTCTATTCAAAAGATCCGCTGCCTGCCGCGTTTTCTTTTTTTCCGCACTCAGACGAACTTACAGTTTTAGAGAGCCTCTCGCCCGAGGAGCTTGCCGAAACGCTGCTTGTCACAGTTGACACCAGCACGGAGCAGCGCGCGCTTTCAAACCTGCCCGAGCTGCTTGCCTCCTGCGCGGATTCTCTGAACATCGACCACCACGGCGACAACAAACTCTACGCCAAGACAAATCTCGTAGACACAAACGGCTCCGCCACCGCCGAGGTGATGACGGAGCTCATCGATGCCTTCGGCATGGGGATAACGGAAGGCGAGGCCGCCGCGCTGTACACGGCGCTCACCACGGACAACGGCAACTTCAAATATAACTCAGTGACGCCTCGCAGCCACGACTGCGCGAAGCTGCTGCTTAGCGCGGGAGCGCATCCCACCGATATAGACGACCGCATACACGAGAACCTGACGGCCGACGTCCTGAAGGTGTGGGGCGCGGCGCTGCTGCGCACGGAGGTTTTTGCAGAAGGCAAGTGCGCGCTTGCGTGGCTTCGCGACAAAGAGATAAAAGAGGCGGAGGCGGGCGCAAACACGCTTGAAGGGCTCGTCAACATGCTGATGCGCATAAAGGGCGTCCGCATGGGACTCTTCGTCACGGAAAAAGAAGGCTGCGTCAAACTCAGCGTCAGAAGCCGAGGAACGTGCAGCGCAAGGGAGCTTGCCTCAAAGTTCGGCGGCGGCGGCCACGTGAACGCCGCAGGCGCGACGGTAGAGGGAAGCTTCGAGGCAGTTCTGCAAACGGTAAAGAAAGAGGCCGAGGCCTATGTCCTTCACTGGGCTGCTTCCGGTAGATAAGCCGCTGGGCCTGCGCAGCACAGACTGCGTACAGAGGCTCAGACGCATACTGGGACGCAAAATAAAAATAGGCCACGGCGGCACGCTCGACTCCACCGCCACAGGCCTGCTCTTTATATTGACCGGAGGGGCTACGCGCCTTGCGAATTTCGTAATGGCGCTGCCTAAGTGCTACGAGGCGGAGGTGACCTTCGGAGTTTCTACCTCGACGGACGACGCAAGCGGAGAGGTGACGGCGCGCGCCGGACGCTCGCACATAACCAACGAAGAGACGGAGATCCTGCTCTGCGGCTTTCTTGGCTGGCGAATGCAGTCGCCTCCGGCCGTCTCCGCCGTGCATGTGGACGGACTTCGCGCGCACGAGCTTGCGCGCGGCGGCCTGGCCGTCGTGCCGGAGGCAAGGCCGGTCTATTTTTCAAAGATAGAGCGCATTAGCGATATGGATGACGCTGGGCGCATGAGATTTCGCGTCTTTTGCAGCAAGGGCACCTACATCAGGAGCTTCGCGCGCGACCTAGGTTCTGCGCTTGCGTCCGCGGCGCACCTGTCCGCTCTGCGCCGCGTCAGCTGCGGCGCCTTTACCGCTTCCGACGCATATCCTGCGGAAAAACTCTTTGAGATGAGCAGTTCCGAGCTTGCGGCCTCTCTGCTTCCGATAGAGAGCCTCTGCCGCGAAGGCGCGGCCTACGGCGCGGACGACGAAGCGGCGGCTAAACTTTCAAGCGGGCTTCCTGTGACGCTTGACCTGCTTTTTCGTAAAAATCTGCCACCAGCCTGCTCAAAAAAACTGCTCGTCGCGTCTCCCTCGCTTTTTTCTATCTGCGACATTGCGAGGGATGGAGCGAAACTCAAACTTTCTCCCGACGTCAACATTAAATTTTCAGGAGGCGCAGAGGATTGATATACGCGCTTGGAGCCTTCGACGGATTTCATCTGGGACACCGCGTGCTGCTTGAAACGGCGGCGGCTGTAGCCCAAAAACAAGAGACCGGCTGGGGCGTCATCACCTTCGAGGGACATCCGAGGATGCTTCTTGACAAAAACAAATTTAAACTGCTCTTCTCGCCGCCCGAAAGAGACCTGATAGCGAAATACCTGGCGGTCCCGCGTATGGAAAAAATACACTTCACACGTGAATTTGCCGCGCTTTCGCCATCAGATTTCGTGGACTGCATAGGAACGAAATATTCCGTGAAGGGCTTGGTCACCGGCGCGAACTTTCGCTTCGGAAAAGACCGCGCCGGAAACGCAGAACTGCTTGCGTCGCTCTGCCGCGAACGAGGCTGGTCGCTCAACGTCATACCGTCGCGTTTTCTCGAAAATAAAGTCATCAGCAGCACCGCGGTGCGCGCGGCGGTGGCGGGCGGTGATATGACGCTTGCCGCGCGGCTGCTTGGCTATCCGTACATGGTGAGCGGGCGCGTCGCGCACGGAGACGGCCGAGGCCGCGAGCTTGCCTTTCCCACGGCGAACCTATGTCTGCTTCCGGGCAAGATATATCCGCCGCACGGAGTTTACGCCGCCGTTACGGTGATTGACGGCGACTGGCGCGCCTCCGCCCTCAACATCGGCAGCAACCCCACCTTTGACGGACTTCGGCCGCCGCGCTGCGAAGCGCACATAATAGGCGCGGAGTGCGATCTTTACGGCCGCGACATCACGCTCTTCATATTAAAGAGGCTGCGCGGCGAGGAAAAGTTCCCGTCGGCTGCGGCGCTTTGCGCGCGCGTAGCGGAGGACGTAAAGCAATGCGGCGCCCTCTGCGCGGAATATTTATCGCAGGAGGGCTCCGAGATAAAAAAATTCGCGCGTTATCTTTAGGAAGAGCTGCGCCCTTTGACAGTATCGTCTGGCTATCGTATCATATCTAAGTTACGCAAAAGCGTATTTTGAGGAGGAAGATTTCCCTTGTTAAGAGCAATGAGAAGCTATACTAGAGTCATCATGATAATCGTCATACTCTTCTTCGTCGCGTCGTGCTTCGCAGGCTACGGCCTGTATGTCCGCGGCAACAGAGGTGGGAACGGCGAAGGCCGTCAGGACTACCCGGTAGCTACAATAGACGGCAAGAACATAATGCGTTCTGAGCTTGAAAAAGGCGCCTCTCGCATGTCAGAGCAGTATGGCAGCAACGTCACCTCCGCCGACGCCCCGCAGATCAGAAGAGCTGTGCTCGACGGGATGACGATCCAGGCGGAGCTTGGAAAAGAGATAGAGAACAGAAACATCGACGTCGCGAAGGACGAGATCGAAGAGACCTACAAAAAGATAATGGACCAGTATCCGACGCGCGAAGAATTTATGTCCTACATGCAGCGCAGCGGCATCACTGAAAAGCAGATGAAGGACGACATCAAAAAGCAGCTGCAGATGGACAAAGTCCTTAAATCGCTCGAAGCCGACATCAAGGTAGACGAAAAAGAGGTGCGCGCCTTCTACGACACGGCGAAGAACTTCCTTTACAAGCAGCCGGCCGGCATCAGCGTAAACATCGCCACCTTCAAAGACAAGGCGGCGGCCGAGGCCGCGCGCAAGGCTATAGCGGCGGGAGGCAACTGGGACGCGGAGATGGCGAAATACAAAAACGACATAGAGATGTCAACGCCGTATGACCAGCCCACAGTGCTCGCCGACCAGCAGCTCCAAAAAGAACTCGCCATGCTCAAAGACTACCCCATGAACAAAGTGACGCCAGTCCAGAGCGCCGGAGATAAATTCAGCTACATCGCCATCAAGCGCACAAAGACCGCTGAACGCGTCATCCCGTTCAACTCCGTCAGCGCCGACGTAAAGGCTACGATAACCAACCAGAAGATGCAGGAAGCCCAGCAGAAATTCTACGAGACGCTGCTCAAACGCGCCGACGTAAAGGTGCTTGACGCATCCATCTTCCCGGCAGACAAACCGGCCTCGGAAGACGCGGCGCCAAAATCGGAAGACAAGAAATAACGAAAAATCCAAAATAACATAAAAAATCGCGGAAGAGGAAAGCGCCAGGCTTGCCTCTTCCGCGATTTTTTATATGCGCGCGGCGCGTTTGCCCTTGAAAATAAAAAATCCACACGTTACTATAGGCGAAGCAGCATATTTTTCGACTGGAGGGCTGGTCTATGGATATTGCAAAACTTACAGATCTTAGAGGAAAATCCGCCGTGGTAACAGGCGGCGCGGGCGGCATAGGCGCCGCCTGCGCGCGTACCTTCGCCGCAGCTGGCGCAAACGTAGCCATCATAGACAAAAACGCGGAGGCCGCGCACCAAACAGCGCTTGAGATCGCCGAGGAATTTGGCGTGCATACAGCCGCTTTCGAATGCGACGTCATATCCGCGGCAGACGACACAGACGTCATAGAACGCGCCGCAGCGGCGCTGAAAGGCCTGAACATCCTCGTCAACAATACCGGAGGCGGAGGCGGCGGAGCGGAGCGTTTTGAGGGGCTCTCAGCCGATTACATCAACAAGATATTCAGCCTCAACGTCTACTCGGTCTTTCGTTTCTCACGCCTTGCCCTGCCGCACATGAGGGCCGCGGGCTATGGTTCCATCGTCAACATCAGCTCAATGGCAAGCATCATGAGCGGAGCTGACATGTCCGTCTACAGCGCCTCCAAGGCCGCCGTGAACGCCCTCACGCGCCAGATGGCGATAGACGTGGCTCCCGTTCGTGTGAACGCCATCGCGCCCGGCGCAATAAAGACGCACGCGCTTGCTACGGTCCTCACAGAACCGATGGAACGCAAGATGCTGGAAAAAACTCCGCTGGGACGTCTAGGCGCGCCAGAAGACATAGCAAACGCGGCGCTCTTTTTCGCCTCCCCGATGGCCTCATGGGTCTCTGGGCAGACGCTGATAGTCTCAGGCGGAGGATACCAAACGCTCGATTAACGAAAAATCAAAATTTTTTATACCGCAAGAAGAGACTCACACAAAGCGTGCGAGCTCTCTTCTTGTATCTTGACGGCCTCCCTGTGCTATAATATCGCAGATAGAAACTCCCGTAAAAGAGGTGGCAGAAAATGAAAAGCATAAACTATGCTCAGTACGCCCGTGACGTTATAGAGGCCTCGCACGAACGGCCCGTAATAGTGGATATCTGGGACCCGTCGTGACCGCCCTGTATAGCGCTTGCTCCGAAATTTGAAGAGCTGGCGGCAAGATACGCGGGGCGTATCGACTTCTTAAAGATGGACCGCTCGCAAAACAAAGAGATAATGAAAGAGCTCTCCCTGCGCGGCGTACCCACTATAATATTTATGAAAGACGGAAATAGCGCTGCGCCGCGTCTTACCGGAGACGAGCAGGCGACGGAGGAAAAGATCCGCGCCGCGGCGGAGAAGATCATCGGCAATTAAATCACTCAGCTATAAACATATTTACGCAAACATATAAACGGAGGTAATACCAATGAAAAAACTACTGCTGCTTGCGGCGCTTCTGCTATTTGCCGCGCTTCCCGCTCACGCCGACGCGCCGTTTCACATAGGCGTCGTCACCGGCACAGTCTCGCAGGGCGAAGACAACGTCCGCGGGGCCGAGAGGCTCATTGCCATGTACAAAGACGCCTCAAAGGGCGGCATGATAAAACACGTCACCTACCCCGACAACTTCGGAGCCGAAATGGAGACCGTCATAAGCCAGATAGCCGGCCTTGCGGACGACCCAAAGATGAAAGTCGTGGTCGTCATGGAGGGCGTGCCAGGCACAGCCGAGGCCTTCCGCCGCATCAAAGAAAAACGCAAAGACATCCTATGCTTCACGGGGCAGCCGCAGGAAGACCCGAACGTAATAGGTGCTGTGGCCGACCTCGTCGTCAACTCCGACAACCTCGCCATGGGCTATATCATGCCGGCCGCCGCGAAAAAGCTTGGCGCCAAGACCTACGTCCACATATCATTCCCGAGGCACATGAGCTACGAACTGCTCTCCCGCAGACGCAAAATAATGGAGGCCGCCTGCAAAGACCTGGGCCTCAAATTCGTCTTTGAAACCGCGCCCGACCCCACAAGCGACGTAGGCGTGGCCGGAGCGCAGCAGTACGTTCTTGAAAAAACCCCGGCGTGGCTCCAGAAATACGGGAAAAATACAGCCTTCTTCAGCACCAACGACGCTCAGGTGGAGCCGCTCCTCAAAAAAATAACCGAGCTGGGCGGTTTCTACGTCCAGACCGACTCTCCGCTTCAGGGCTACGCCGGAGCGCTTGGGATAGATCTGAAAAAAGAAAAGGGCAACTGGCCCGCCATACTTGGCAAAATAGAAAAAACAGTAGTAAATAAAAGCGCCTCAGGACGCCTCGCCACATGGGCCTACCCGTCAGGCTACAGCATCACAGCGGCGCTTGGTGAATATGGCAAGCGCGTAGTTGAAAAGAAGGCGAAGCTGGGTAGACAGTCCGACGTAATGAAAGCCTTCGCCGCCTTCTCGCCGGGCCTTGCGTGGAACAGCAGCGCCTACACCGACGCCGCAACAGGCGTAAAGATGAAGAACTTCCTGCTCATCTACCAGGACACCTACGTCTTTGGCAAAGGCCCCCTCGGCATGAACAAAATAAAGGTTCCCGAAAAATATTACAAAATCAAGTAACCGATAAAAGACAAAACGGCGGAGGCGCGCGAAAACCGCGCGGAAATTCCTCCGCCGATTCTCCACGGCGGGGTTGACAAAAAAATAAAATCCTGTAGAATACTTTCCTGTAATGCCGCTGTCGCCGCGGCGGTTTCAAGCAAGTGGTAGAATGGCCGAGTGGTCAAAGGCAACAGACTGTAAATCTGTCGGCGAGAGCCTACGCTAGTTCGAACCTAGCTTCTACCACCATTTTTGTGTCCAAATGCCCTTACCGCATTTAAAAAGACAGGCCGACTTAGCTCAGTAGGTAGAGCACATCCATGGTAAGGATGGGGTCCCCGGTCCGAGTCCGGGAGTCGGCTCCATATAATATACCATCACAGGGTCTTTGTTAGTTTTGGCGAAGGCTCTGTTTGCTTTTTATAGCCGTGTGCTGTCTCTTAATTCGGAAGGTGCGCTGGATCGCGGCGTGTTGGATGTAAAATTATAAAAAGAGCCTCTAAACCTGGATTTCACTTAGGTTTAGAGGCTCTTTGACTGCAAGTGTTTTTCGTCGTTTTAAAACAGGCGTTTTCTCCACAGTATCCATGTGGCTACGATTGTGAAGCCTATCGAGAGGGCGCAGACTATGATGAAGCCCAGCGGGTGACCCTCCCACGGGACGGGGACGTTCATTCCGAAGAAGCTGGCGACCATTGTCGGGATGGCCAGCACTATCGTTATGGAAGCCAAGAATTTCATTACTATGTTAAGGTTGTTGGAGATGACGGAGGCGAATGCGTCCATCATGCCGGCGAGGACGTCCGTCTGGATCTGCGCCATCTCTATGGACTGGTCGTATTCGACCCGCACGTCGTCGAGGAGTTCTTCGTCCTCCTCGCGGAATTTGATGATATGGCTCACCTGCGGGTTGGAGCAGAGGCGCAGCAGCCGTTCAACGACGACTTTGTTTGAGCGCAGCGACATCGAATAGTAGGTGAGGCCTTTTTGGAGGTCGAGCAGCTGAAAGAGCTCCTCGTTCTTCATTGAGAGGCGCAGGTCTTGCTCTATCTGGTCGGAACGCCGCGTCATCTGACGCAGGTCCTTCAAAAAGAGCATCGCGGAACGGTATAGTATCTGGAAGAGCAGCCGCGTGCGCTTATGCGTGCTGAAATACCGAAAGCGCGACTCTGAAAAATTTTGTATTATATCATTGTGTTCCTGACAGATGGTGACGATGTATTCCGGTGTGATGACGATGCCGAGAGGCAGCGTGTCGTATTCATAATTCTGCGCCTCGTGGTTTACGGGGACGTTGATAAGGACAAGTATATGGTTGTCTTCGATCTCTATACGCGAAGATTCTTCCGGGTCCAGCGCGGAGCGGATAAAATCCTGCGGCGCGCCTGTTATCGCCTCTACGCGGCTGAGTTCGTCCGCTGTGGGGCGTATAAGACTTATCCATGCGCCGGCTTCGACGCAATCAGGGGTCAGCTCAACGAGCTGCGTCTCTGTTGTTTTTGTTATTCTGAGCATAATATTACCTCCATACCCGCAACACCCGGGTATGGTGCGCCCCAGGGCATGCTATCTAGATGTTTCGCACAATTGTCCGACAGGTTCAGGACTGGGGCCGCTGCTGTCCATTTATAAAACATCCTTCCTCAGGCGCGCCTGAAAATATTTAACTTATAAAGTTTAGTCGTTTGGCGCAAAGAGGTCAAGCGCCGAGCGACCAAAAGGTGACGCGGTGATGTAGGTTTGTCAAACCTCTGTTACACGGCAACCAAAAAAGCATTTAAGCTTTCCCGTGGAGATTTCCATTTAAGAGGTCTCATCGGGAAGTTATTGTATTTACCACAGTGGACAGCCAG
>JAVVPF010000019.1 GCA_036655895.1 Cloacibacillus sp.
CCCCCATTGCCCAATATTCCCCACTGCTGCCTCCCGTAGGAGTTTGGACCGTATCTCAGTTCCAATGTGGCCGTTCGACCTCTCAGTCCGGCTATCCGTCTTCGCCTTGGTGGGCCGTTACCTCACCAACTAGCTGATAGAACGCGAGTCTCTCCCTGACCGGATTGCTCCTTTTATCTCTCGACTTATGGGGTATTAGCAGCCGTTTCCAACTGTTGTCCCCCTGTCTGGGACAAGTCCTCACGCGTTACTCACCCGTCCGCCACTAAAAACCAAATCAGCAAGCTTTCATTGATTTTCCGTTCGACTTGCATGTGTTAAGCACGCCGCCAGCGTTCGTCCTGAGCCAGGATCAAACTCTCCGTTTGATTTCTGGCATTCTCGCTGACTTGAAATTGACTTGGTTATAAGCTAATTTCTATTTCTTATGCACTGTATTCTATTGACATGGTTCGTGCCGCCGTTTTTATTTCGTGGTGCCTCGTATCGGCGACAGGAGGTAGTATATAATAGATTAGTAAAAAATGCAACCCCCTTTACCGGCTCAATTTTGAAAAAACTCAAAGTCGGAGGCGCGCCGAAAAGTGGTATAATGTATCTATATGTACGATGAATTTCGGAGGTTTAAAATAATGTCTAAAACATCTAAAAGCGACATGGATTTTTCTTTGGAGAATAAATCTCCCAAGAAGAAACGCTCCGTGCTCACTTCACTCATAGCTTCGGCCGCCTTTTTCTGCGTGGTCATAGGCGCGGTGATAGCTGTGGCTATGATATTCTTCCTAAAGGATATTACGGCGGCGCTCCCCTCTTCGCAGGAGATTTTGGATCACGAACCGAGCCTAGCCACTACTATTTACGACAGAAAAGGGCGCGTCGTCACTCAACTGTTTCAGGAAAACAGAACATGGGTGAAGCTGAGCGCCATCTCTCCGTGGATGGTGAAGGCGATACTCGCGGCTGAGGACGATTCTTTCTACGAACATTCAGGGATAAGGCCGATCGCCATTGTACGCGCCGGCATTGTGGACTTTTTCCACCGCGGAGCCAAGCAGGGAGCGAGCACGATCACGCAGCAGCTTGCGCGAAATCTTTTCCTTACAAAGGAAAAGACTATGATACGAAAGGCGAAGGAGGCGGTGCTTGCGCTTCGGCTGGAACGTATCTATACGAAGGATCAGCTTCTTGAAATGTACCTGAATACGATATATATGGGACACGGCGCCTATGGAATAGAGGCGGCGGCAAAGTCCTATTTCGGAAAGGCTCCCAAGAATCTCGGCATCGACGAGTCGGCTATACTTGCTGGGCTGGTCGCGGCGCCTGAGAAGTATTCGCCGTTTAAGAACGAAAAGAGCTCGCAGACGAGGAAGGCCTATGTCATGGGACGCATGCTCGACCTCGACTGGATATCTAAAGATGATTACGACAGGTATATCGATACGAAGCCGCCTCTTAACGCGCGCACGCGGAGGCGCAGCTCTCTCACTATCGGCGAGGCGCCCTATTTCGTATCTTATATACTCTTTAAGCAGCTTCTTCCAAACTACGGAACGGAGAAAATTTACCGCGGCGGTCTGCGCGTCAACACGACGATAGACATCGACCTTCAAAAAAAGGCTGAACAGATAGTGTCAAGGATGGGGCACGAAGGCGCGCTTATCGCGCTTGACCCTAACACCGGCGAGATCCTTGCTATGGTCGGCGGACGCGATTTTGACAAGAGCAAGTTCAACCGCGCTACGCAGGCCTACCGCCAGCCAGGTTCGGCCTTTAAGCCGTTCGTTTACGCGGCGGCGCTCGAACAGGGCTACCGCGGCGTAGACCACGTGCTGGACGCTCCGCTGAACTTTGCGAACGGCTGGTCGCCGGGCAACTATTCGTCAAATAAATTTGACGGCGAGGTGACGCTCATCACGGCAATCGCAAAATCTATCAATACCGCCGCCGTCCGCCTTGCGCAGATATGCGGCGTTGGTTCGATTACGGACCTTGCGCGAAGAATGGGCATCAGTACGCCGTACATCCCGGACGACCTTTCGATGGCGCTCGGCACGGCGAGCGTCACTCCGCTTGAAATGAGCGTCGCCTATTCCGCTTTCGCCAACAACGGCTATAAGGTGGAGCCGTTCGCGGTGAAGGAGATATTGTCGCGCGGCGGCGAGTCTCTTGAACAGAACGGCCCAAAGATATCAAACGCTATCTCATCCACCACGGCTGTCACTATGCGCTCGATGCTGGAGCAGGTGACGGGCTGGGGCACAGGTTCCAGAGCGAAGCTGCCCAATTATGAGACCTTCGGCAAGACTGGTACGACGAACGACTGGACGGACGCGTGGTTTGCGGGCGGCATCCCGGGGCTTGTCGTCGTGGTCTACGTCGGCAACGACAACCACAAACCGTTGGGCGGCAGGGCGACTGGCACTATAGCGGCTCTTCCCGTGTGGCGCGAGTTTGTGGATTACGCGGTGACCAAGCTTAATCTGCCTTCGACCTTCTCTATCCCGGACGACGCTGAGGTGGAGGCCGTTAGCGTCTGCAAAAAGACGGGATTTCTTGCGGCACAGGGCTGCCCGTCTACGACGCTGCTTCTTCCAGTGGGACACGCGCCGACCGCGGCCTGCCCGTTCCACGGCGGCGCGCTTTCTGCGGCAAAGAGCGACGAGAACGCACCGCAGTTTCTGCTTGCGCCTATTGACGATGATATGACCTCCAGAAGATACGCGATGCGCGCAGAGGGAGAGGGCGAGGCAGCTGCGCCTGCGGCCTCTTCCGACACGGGCGAGACGGTTACGCCAGCGGCTCCGTCCGAGGAGATACCGGTGCAGCAGAAAAAACCGACGCCGAAGGAGCAGGTCAAGCTTCCAAGCTCAACACCCTCTGCGCCGTATAAGAACGACCACAGCCAGCAGTCAGAGATGGATAAAAAGTACGACGAGCTGCTGAAAAAATATAAAATCATAGAATAGACGCAAAAAACGGCAAATAAAAATCTGCGGCAAAGAGGCAACGCCTCTTCGCCGCAGATTTTTTATTTACCTGTATGTCGGCCGTCTATATTTTAGGCTCGGGCCACGGGCTGGGGACAAACCTTTTTTGGAAGAGGTGCAGCGCGAACCTGTCGGTCATGCCGGAGATCATATCCACCGCCTCCTGCGCGGAGCCGCCGTTTTTCTTCATTCTGTCGTCAAAGAGCGCGGAGAGCACATGCTCGACGCGCGAATCTTCTATCTGTGCGTTGGCGCGCGTGTAGACATGCTCGTAAAGGAAGTTGCGCAGGCGCTCAATGTATTCTAGCATCTCTGGACTGAACTTTATGGCGCTGTCGGTGCTGTTCTCCACGACGTCGGTTATCATTTGGTTTATGCGTTTTGCGTTCGAGACGGAAACTATTTCGCGAACCTCTGTCGGCAGCATGGCGACCTCTATCAGTCCGGCCCGTACCGCGTCGTCTACGTCGTGGTTCAGGTAGGCGAGAGAGTCGGAGACGCGCACCACCCAGGCCTCCATGGTGGTCGGGTTCGTCAGGTCGTAGCCGGAGCGGACGTCTACCTGCCCTTTTGAATGCTGGATGATGCCCATGCGCACCTCCCACGTGAGGTTCAGCCCTTCTCCGTCTTTTTCAAGCAGGTCTACTACGCGGAGGCTTTGCGCCGCGTGATGGAAGCCGGAAAGTCCGTTTGCCGCGGCAAGTTTGCTGAGCACCTTTTCGCCCATGTGGCCGAACGGGGTGTGTCCCAGGTCGTGGCCGAGCGCTATGGCCTCTGTGAGGTCTTCGTTGAGGCGCAGCGCGCGCGATATGGTGCGCGCTATTTGCGATACCTCCAGCGTGTGAGTGAGGCGCGTCCTGTAGTGATCACCCTCTGGCAGCAGAAGCACCTGCGTCTTGTATTTGAGCCGCCGGAAAGATTTGCAGTGTATGATGCGGTCGCGGTCGCGCTGGAAGCAGGTGCGTATGGAGCACGGCTTTTCAGGACGCTCGCGCCCTTTGCTGTTCACAGAGAGGCACGCGCGCGGCGACAGTATTTGAGATTCGATTTGTTCCCAACGTTCACGGATTGACATTTTGTATTACTAAGGCTTCTTTATTACTTTGATTGGAGTATTCCCGTTCACTTCTTTTTCCTCCACAGTTGTATTTATCTCTTCTGAAGACGAGCAGTTGCCACCGGCATCAAATGAGTATTTAGTTGCTTTTATAGGGGTGCCGACCGCGGTCTCATTAGTGAATTTATCTTTCGTGAGGTAGAAGTCATAATTACCACCCTCATTAACAATCAGACGCCACGAATATGCGCTTATGTCCAACTCAGGGAAGCGCTTTGTTAAGTCTTCAATCAACAGACCAGCCTTTGCCGCGCCATTGGAATCTAAAGAACCTGGTTCTCCTCTATTATTCGTACTTGTGGGTTGTTTATAGCGATCTTTATATGTGTAAGTCTCATGCAGTCTTCCAAACATGTTCTTGATTTCTTCGTCCGTATAATATTTCGCGCTGTCTGCTGAATCTGAGTGGAGGCTGCAGGTTATTATAACTTTTTGGTCTTCGCTTGTTATAGTATATATTCCATCAATGGGGCATATCCCTTTGATTTTATCCGTCTCCACGCCGGCCCCGTTATAATTATCGAACATATCCTTCAGTTTATCGCTAAAGCCTTCATAGCCGCCGTGTTCCGCTCTGTAGATGTTAAGCGCCGATTTTATTGATCTTCTGTCGGCAACGCATCTGGTCACGTTTGCCTTGTCGGTCGCGCCGCCCGCAGATATCATCATTAAACCGGCAAGTACGCCTATAATGATTATTGCTATCAGCAGCTCCACCAGTGTGAACGCCTTTTTTCGCATAGCCTTCATAAAGATCACTTCCTTCACGTCACGCACCCAACATACACCACACATCTGGCGCACCTATATTATACACGTTTTAAAATGTTTTTGAAAAGCATAAGCGCCGCTCCTTTTGGGCGCGGCGCTTATGCTGTGTATTTTAAATGTTTAAAATGGTGTTTTTACTTCAGCGCGCCTATTGCAGACAGAGCGGCCGAGAGCCTCGCCACTGGAACGCGGAACGGCGAGCAGCTCACGTAGGTGAGGCCGAGCGAATGGCAGAAGGCGATGCTGGACGGGTTGCCGCCGTGTTCGCCGCAGATGCCGAGCTGTATGTCGGGACGCACGGCGCGGCCCTTTTCAACGGCTATCTTCATCAGCGCGCCTACTCCGTCGCGGTCGAGCTGTGCGAACGGGTTGACGGGGAGCACTCCGTCTTCAACGTACTGCGCGAGGAACTTGCCTTCGGCGTCGTCGCGTGAGAAACCGAATGTGGTCTGCGTCAGGTCGTTTGTGCCGCAGCTGAAGAATTCGGCGTATTCAGCGAGCTGGTCGGCCACCATAGCGGCGCGCGGCAGCTCGATCATCGTGCCGACTTTATATTCGAGCTCTACGCCGCTTGTCTTGATGATTTCGGCGCCTATGCGGTCAACGAGTTCGCGCATACGCTTCATTTCTTCGCGTGAGCCTACGAGAGGGATCATGATGTCGGGAATTACTTTAACGCCCTTCTTCGTCAGCTGGCACGCCGCGTTGAAGATGGCGCGGGCCTGCATCTCGTATATTTCGGGATAGATTACGCCAAGACGGCAGCCGCGGAAGCCGAGCATCGGGTTCTGCTCGTGCAGGTCGCGCGCGCGAGCCATCGTCGCCAGTATCTTTTTGGCTTCGGGGCTTTCGACATCGAGTCCTTCAAGCGCCTTCTGGAGTTCGGGGATCTTCGGGAGGAACTCGTGGAGCGGCGGGTCAAGGAGACGCACCGTCACGGGCAGCCCGTCCATCGCCTCAAATATGCCGAGGAAGTCCTCTTCCTGCATCTTTTCGAGTTCGTCGAGCTGTTTTACGCGTTCTTCGGTCGTGTCTGCTACTACCATTTTTTCCATTACGGGAAGGCGGTCGGCCTGCATGAACATGTGTTCCGTGCGGCAGAGGCCGATGCCTTTCGCTCCGAAGGCGCGCGCCCTCTTTGCGTCGGTCGGGGTGTCGGCGTTGGCCCAGACTTCCATTGTTGCGATTTTGTCGGCCGAGTCGAGCAGCGAACGGAAGTTGTCGTCAAACTGTGGCTCCATCAGCTCCATTTTGCCCTCTATCACTTCGCCGGTGCTTCCGTCGAGCGTCAGGAATTCGTCTTTTTTGATGGTCTTGCCGCCTACGGAGAAGGTTTCCGCGGCGAGGTCTATCTTTACGCTCTCCGCGCCGGATACGCACGGTTTGCCAAGGCCGCGCGCGACGACCGCCGCGTGGCTCGTCATTCCGCCGTGGCTGGTGAGAACGCCCTGAGCGGCAAAGAGGCCGTGAATGTCGTCCGGCGTTGTTTCGGGGCGCACAAGTATGACCGCTTCGCCCTTTCCGCCGCGTTCGGCCGCTTCGTCCGCGTCAAATACAACGCGTCCTACCGCGGCGCCCGGAGAGGCGGGGAGGCCCTTCACAAGTACGGTGCGCTTCGCCTTCGGGTCGAGCTGCGGGTGAAGCAGCTGTTCGACCTGCTCTGGCGCTACGCGCGATACCGCCGTGGCTTCGTCGATGAGGCCTTCGTGAAGCATGTCCATGGCGATAGTGACGGCCGCGGCCGCGGTGCGTTTGCCGTTGCGCGTCTGAAGTATGTAGAGTTTGCCCTTTTCAACTGTAAATTCGATGTCCTGCGCGTCGCGGTAATGGTTTTCAAGCAGCTTCGCGATGCGGTGGAATTCTTTGTAGACTTCGGGCATCGCCTTTTCGAGCGACGCTATCGGAACCGGCGTGCGTATTCCGGCCACGACGTCTTCGCCCTGGGCGTTGATGAGGTATTCGCCAAAGAGCTTGTTTTCGCCGGTGGAGGGGCTTCTTGAGAAGCAGACGCCTGTGCCGCAGTCGTCGCCTAAGTTTCCGTAGACCATCGTCACAATGTTTACCGCGGTGCCGTAGTCGGCGGGGATGTTGTTTATTTTGCGGTAGGTGATGGCGCGCGGCGTGTTCCAGCTGCGGAAGACCGCGTCGATGGCGAGGCGAAGCTGCGTCATCGGGTCGTTGGGGAATTCGCAGCCGGCGGCCTTTACTATTTCTTTGTAGTCGGCGACGAGGCTTTTCAGCTCTTCCGCCGGTATCTGATAGTCTTCGGCGACGCCCGCGTGTTGCTTGGCGGCCTGAAGTCTGTTTTCAAATTTTTCAAGGCCCACTTCGAGCACTACGTCGGAGAACATCTGAATGAACCTGCGATAGCTGTCGTAGGCAAATCTTTCGTCGCCCGAGGATTTCGCGAGCGCTTCCACCGTCTGGTCGTTGAGACCGAGGTTGAGTATGGTGTCCATCATGCCGGGCATGGACACTGGCGCGCCGGAGCGGACGGAGACGAGCAGCGGGTCTTCCGTGGCGCCGAATTTTTTGCCGGCTAGCTTTTCAACGCGGGCGAGAGCAGCCTCTACGTCGGCCCAGATACCGGCTATAAAATCTTTTTCTTCCCAATATTTGTGACAGGCCTCCGTAGTGATGATAAAGCCCGGAGGCACCGGCAGCCCTATCTTCCACATCTGAGCAAGGTTCGCACCCTTGCCGCCCAAAAGCGTGCGCATCTCGGCGCTGCCTTCGGAAAAGTCATAGATATACTTTTTTGATTCAGCCATTGTACTTCCTCCTAAAAATATTATTGCAGAAACTGTGTTCCATTAACCATTTTTAGCAAAAACCTTCAGCCGTTTCATATTTCCTTTATTTTTTGACTCTACGAACCCTGAATTAATTATAACTCTTATTTCAATAAACCAAAATCACCGATTTGCATAAAAAATGCCTGGCATTCGGCTAGCAGCGCTATACGGTTTGCGCGGATGTCGGGGTCTTTGTCCATTACGAGCACGTCGCTGAAGAACTGCGCTATGACCGGCGCAAGCTCCGCCATTGTTGCGGCGAGCTTCTCCCAGTCGCAGTTTTCGACGGCGCTCTTTGCCTCTTTTGTCAGCTTGCCTAGCTCCGCGTAAAGATTTTTTTCGGCCTCGGAGGTGAACTTCGCGGGGTCGACGGCGGCCGTGGCGTTTTCCGCCTTCGCAAGAAGGTTTTTGACGCGCACCGCCGCGGTGACAAGCTCGCCGAACCACGGTTCGCCGCTTGCCTTGGTCAGCACTTCGGAGAGGCGGTACATCTGAAGCGGGCGGTTTGGCGCCGTCTGCATCGCAAGCGCCACAGCCTCATGGCTCTGGCCTTTTTCACGGAGCTGCACCTGCTGGCGCGACGCCGTGAAGCTCTTTATTTTTTCAAGCGTCTCGGAGGAGGCGTCAAGCTGCGACGCGGCCATTGCAAGAGCTTCGTCCATATCTATGTCGAGCCCCATGCCCCAGACAAGTTCGTTTATCGTCCTCACTGCGCGGCGAAGCCCGTACGGGTCCTGCGACGAGGAGGGCTCCATGCCTATTTTGTAGATGGCGCAGAGTGTGTCGAGCCTCTCTCCGATGCCAAGCAGAGCGCCGTCCACGCGCGACGGAAGTTCGTCGCCCGCAAACCTCGGAAGGTACTGTTCGTAGAGCGCAAGCGCTACCTCTTCCGGCTCGCCGGCGCGGCGCGCGTATTCGCGGCCCATTACGCCCTGCACGTCGGAAAATTCATAGACCATGTTCGTTACGAGGTCGGCTTTTGAAAGGTCGCAGGCGCGAGCAAGCGACGCCGCGTCCACATCAGCGCCAAGCGCCTCGGCAAGCCATAGAGTAATTTTTTTGATGCGCTGCACCTTGTCGTAGACGGAGCCGAGCTGTTCCTGATAGGTGACGTTTTTTAGTTCCTGCGCGCGTTCTTCGAGGGATTTCTGCTGATCTTCCTTCCAGAAGAAGGCGGCGTCGTAGAGGCGGGCGCGCAGCACGCGCTCGTTGCCCTCGCGCACTACGTTCATGTCGCGCGCTTTGTTGTTGCTTACGCCGATAAAGTAGGGCATAAGTTTTCCGTCTTTGTCGTGCACGGGGAAGTAGCGCTGGTTCTTCGCCATCGAGAGTATGAGCACCTCGGCCGGGATCTCAAGGAACTCGCGGTCGAAGCTGCCGTAGAAGGGTATCGGATATTCGTTGAGGTGAACGTTTTCTTCAAGGAGTTCCGGGTCTACCGTGACCTTGGCGCCAAGTTCAAACTCGATTTTCGCGATGCCATCCATTATCATTTTTTTGCGCTCTTCTGGGTCTATGATGACGAAGTTGTCGCGCATAGCCTTTTCGTATGCGCCGGTATCTTTTATTTCTATCTCAGCTTTGCCCATGAAGCGATGACCGCGCGACAGATTTCCGCTTTTTACAGAGCCGAACGATACGGCAAGCGGCATATCTCCATAGAGCGCTACGAGCCAGCGGACGGGGCGCGCGAAGCGGACGTTTTTATCGGCCCAGTACATGCTCTTGGGGAACGAAAGGCGTCCCGTTATTTTTTCAAGAAGCTGTGGAAGCACTTCGGCGGTTGCGCCGCCTGATATTCTTTTTTCAGCGACTACGTATTCCGCGCCGCCTATCTCCCGCGTCTTCAGCTCTGATACGTCGATGCCCTTGCCGCGCGCGAAGCCCTCCGCGGCCTTTGTGGGCTTTCCGTCTGCGTCGTAGGCACGGTCCTTCATCGGACCTCTTGCCACTTCGACCGCGTCTTCCTGTCTTGCGGCCACGTCTTTTACCTGAAGCGCAAGGCGGCGCGGGGTGCAGGCGACGCGAACTTCGCCGTGCGGGATGTGCGCCGCGGAAAGCTCGTCACAGGCGAACTGCGCGAGGTCGGAGAGCGTGCGCGTCATAAAACGCGCGGGTATCTCTTCGGTCCCGATCTCAAATAGAAGGTCAGCCATCAGCGAACGCCTCCTTTTTCAAATTTGTCAAATTTTCCCAACAGCGGATGTCCCATCTCTTCGCGCTGGCGCACGTAGGCCTGGCAGCAGGCGGAGGCGAGCGCTCTGACGCGGCCTATGTAGCCGGTGCGCTCCGTGACGCTTATCGCGTTTCTTGCGTCAAGCAGGTTGAAGGAATGCGAGCATTTCAGGACGTAATCGTAGGCGGGCAGCACGAGCCCTGATTCGAGGACGCGTTTTGACTCCGCCTCGTAGCGGTTGAAGAGGTCAAAGAGCATGTCGGTGTCCGCTATTTCAAAGTTGTAGGTGGAGTGCTCCACTTCGCCCTTGTGATGCACGTCGCCGTAGGTGACGTTTCCGACCCATTCGAGGTCGTAGACGTTGTCCACCTTCTGCACGAACATCGCTATGCGTTCTATGCCGTAGGTCAGCTCAGAGGGGACCAGCTCCATGTCTATGGAGCCCATCTGCTGGAAGTAGGTGAACTGCGTCACTTCCATGCCGTCGAGCCAAACCTCCCAGCCAAGCCCCCACGCGCCCGTGGTGGGATTTTCCCAGTCATCCTCAACGAATCTGATGTCATGCTCATCGGGGTTGATGCCAAGTTCCCGGAGGCTTTCTATGTACAGCTCCTGTATGTTTTCAGGAGCCGGCTGGATGATCACCTGATACTGGTAATAATGCTGGAGTCTGTTCGGATTTTCGCCGTACCTGCCGTCTGTCGGCCTTCTTGAGGGCTCGACATAGGCGATGCGCCACGGCTCGGGGCCGAGCACCCGAAGGGTCGTCGCCGGGTTCATGGTACCGGCTCCCTTTTCCATGTCGTATGGCTGCTGAACGACGCATCCCTGCGAAGCCCAAAAATGTTCAAGGCGCATAATGATTTCCTGAAAATTCACTTGCCGCTGCCTCCTTTGACAATGTTGCCTCATTTATTCGTGTTATTTTAGCGCATATTTCTAAAAAATGGCGACAATTTTTTTAAATTATTGATAAAGAGATTTTTTTCACACTGTCCGCGCGCCCAGAGTATGAAATTTTCATGCGACAGCGCAACGGCCAAGCGCAGTTCCGCCAGCTCCTGCTGCGTTACAGGGGAGCCGCCGCGCGCGCAGGAGGGGCAGAGCAGCCCTTCGCCCGTAAATACGGCGCCTTCCGAAAAGAGCCTGCCGCAGTCGGAGCAGAGGTCAAGCGACGGCGCGATTCCGAACAGATTCATCAGCTTCCATGTGTATCTAAATTCCGTGATGTGAGCGGGCGCCTTTTCTTTTAGCTGAACGAGCGCGCTCCAGAGCATTCGCAGCAGCGCGTCGTTTTCGCAGTCGACGGGCGTCTCCTTCGCCGTCAGCTTGTAAAGCCGCAGCGCGCACAGCAGCGCCGCAGCGTCGGTGCGCAGACAGAGAAAATCTTCTTTTACCTCGACGCTCTGCAAATATAATTTTGTCGGGCTTTGGTAGAGCGAGAACTCGCCCCAGACGAGCGGCTCCGTGCCGCCTCCGAAGCGGTTCTTCGACGAGGCCGCCGGCGCGCCGACCCACCTTGCGCCAAATTCCCTCATAAAAATAAGAAGGGACTGCCCCTCACGGGAGGCATCCCTTCTGAGCAGTACCGTTCCTGTTTTTTTATAATATCCCTGCGGAAGACGCTCGGGCGTCAATTATTGTACCCCAGCCAGCGCAGTTCCTGAGGAGACTTCCTCCACCCCGGCTTCACCTTGACCCACATCTGGAGATAGACCTTGTGCCCGAATTTTTCTTCAAGCTCGCGCCTCGCCTCGCTGCCTATCTGTTTGAGCTTCTCACCGTTCTTGCCGATGATTATGCCCTTTTGTCCCGGCTTGTCGACGACTATCGTCGCGCGTATCTCGCAGACCTTCATCTCGGGGAACTCGTCGGGGCTTTTAAATTCGTCGATTATGACGGCTACGCTGTGCGGAACTTCGTCGTCCGTGTGACGGAATATCTTTTCGCGTATCACTTCGGAGGCGAGAAAGCGCTCCGTCGTGTCGGCGAGCTGATCCTCCGGGTAGATGGCGGGCTGCTCTGGAAGATGTTCCGCTATGGCCGCCGCAAGCTCGTCAAGGCCGCGCCTGTTGTTCGCAGATACCGGTACGACGGCGGCAGGCGTGATGAACTCTTCGTATAGGGCGGCCGCCTTTTTGTAGTCGTCGGCGTTTGCCAGCTTGTCTATTTTATTGACGGCGAGCACCACAGGCACCGGCGAGTGCGCGAGGACTTCCAGTATCAGCTTGTCCTGTTCGCTCACCTCGCGATCCTGGGCTTCGACCGCGTAACAGACTACGTCGACCTGCCCTAGCGCCTCTTCGGCCTCTTTCATCATGAACTCGCCAAGCGCGTGCCTCGGCACGTGTATGCCCGGCGTGTCGACAAATACTATTTGTTCGTCGGCGTTGGTGTAGATGCAGCGCACGGCGTTGCGCGTAGTCTGAGGTTTGGGCGAGACCGCCGCCACCTTTTCCTTGATAAGCGCGTTTATTATCGACGATTTGCCGACGTTCGGACGTCCCAGAAGAGCGGCAAAGCCGCTTCTGAATTTCTTTTCTTCGCTCATAATTTCACTCCCTGTCCAGCGAGAAGGATAGCGGGAGCAATTCCTTTAGGGAATATATCTCCGGCCCCTTCGGCCCTTTTAAGATGATTTTCATATCGGGATTGAACTCCGAAAGAAACTGTCTGCACGCTCCGCACGGCGGGCAGAAGGCGTCGTTCGGCCCGGCTATCGCGGCCGCTATCGGGCGCCTGTGGCCGCGCGCCACGGCTGCCGCCATAGCGTTTCTTTCCGCGCACAGGGAAAGTCCATAGCTTGCGTTTTCGACGTTGCAGCCCGAAACCGTTTCGCCGCCTTCAAAAAGCAGCGCGGCTCCGACGGAAAAACCGGAGTACGGCGCGTAGGCCGCGGCTCGCGCCCTCTCGGCCGCCGCGGCCAGCTTTTTTATCTCAGCTTCGCACAGTTCGCGTTCCGCGTTCATTAAAGCTCTTCGACTCTTTTTACAAGAGCCTCCTGCGCCAGCCACATACGGTTTTTTTCATCTTCGTCCGCGTGGTCGAAGCCTATCAGATGCAGAAAGCCGTGGCATATTACGAGTATCGTTTCGCTCTTCTCGCTTTTGCCGATCTCGTCGGCGTTCTTTTTCACGATCTCGGGGCAGACGATGATGTCTCCCAATGTCAGAGTCGACCAGTCTGTCGGAGGTTCAAAGTTCCCGTCCTCATTCTCCCACATCGGAAATGAGAGTACATCGGTGGGGCCCGCAACGTCGCGGTATTCGTCGTTCATATCCGCCATCTGCGCCTCGTCCACAAAGGTGAGAGATATCTCCGCCTCTTCGGCCGCCGCGGGAAGCGGCTTGTTCTCGCTCAGATATTCGCCTATCGCCTCTTCGATCTTTTTTATCGTCTCATTGCAGCAAAAGTTTGTCTCCGCAGCCGAAGCTATTTCTCCGCAGTAAATGGTAGCCTTCATGACGCTGTTCCCTCCTTTTTGATATCCGCCGCGGCCTCAGCGGCTTCGGCGTCGAAGACTGGCAGGTAGCTGCCGTTTTCTTCTTCCGCCGCCTTTTTGAGCCGGGCCTCTTTTTCTATTTCTTTTATGTCCTTCACCTCGCGTGAATGGTAGGTGGAGCGGAAGACGTCCATAAAGGCCTCCGTTATCTTCGCCATCTCGCGCATCGTAAAGTCTACTTCGTTGAGCTGGCCGCTCTCCAGTTTGCTTCGTATGACCTGATTGATAAAGTCATAGAGCTCCCTGTCGCTTTCAAAGGGCTTGTTGCGCGCCTTTATCGCGGCCTCAACGGAGTCCGCGAGCATGACGAGCGCCGATTCGCGCGACTGAGGGCGCGGCCCCGGATATTTGAACTGCTCCTCCGTCACGTTTTCGCCGAGCGCCTTTGCCTTCTCATAGAAATAACGCTGTATCGTAGTGCCGTGATGTTCGCTTATAAAGCGCCTCAGCGCCTTTGGAAGGTTAGTCTGCGCCGCTATCTCAAGCCCGTCCTTCACGTGCGATATGAGCACCTGTCCAGAAAGCGCGGGCGGCAGATGGTCGTGGATATTGACGCCGGGGCGCTGGTTTTCGACGAAATACTGCGGGTTCTTCAGTTTGCCGATGTCGTGGTAATAGGCGCCGGCGCGCACGAGCAGGCCGTTCATGTGCAGTTTGTCCGCCGCGGCCTCGGCGAGCGTGGCCACCATCAGTACGTGGTTATAGGTGCCGGGCGCCTCCATCTGGAGCCTCTTTATCAGAGGCTGCGAGGGATGGCTAAGTTCAAGCAGGCGCAGCGGCGAGAGGACGTCGAAAATATTTTCCCAGAGCGGCAGCAGCGCAACGACGATGGCGCCCCATACGGCGCTGTAGAGCACGGCGCTCAGCACGAGGTTGTATGTGAAGTAGAGCCCCAGCCCCCAGTGGACGCATACGGAGACTGCGCCAAGGCCGAGGCCCAGAACGAAAAGGTTGCGCCATATCGTGATGCGGTGGTTCGGCGGGTCGATGAAGAGTATGCGCCCCATGCCGGCAGAGAAGGCCGCAAGCAGACAGCCCAGGCAGACCATGCCGGGGTTTGTGCCGAAGGCGAGCAGCACGCTGATGACGCCGCCGCCAAAGATGATATGAAATGAAAGCGATACGGGGAGCGTGAGGCAGAGCCATCCGGTGAGGCCCAGCACAGCCATGGAGTAGCCGCCGCCTACGCGCGCGAAGGCTACTTCAAGCGTCCATACGACGGAGAGCACGACCGCGATGTATATCCATTCGCGCATCGGAAGTTTTTCGCGGAGGCCGCCCGCTATCCAGACCGGCCAAAAGCTCCATATAACAATGGCGCCTATGATGAAGAAAAGGTGTTTCCACGGGAAGGCGGCATCCGGGTAGCCCTGCGAGACGAGCAGCTTCGCTATCGACGGTGTGACGGGCTGCCCCTTCTGCACCAGCACCGCGCCGGGACGTATCTCTTTGACGACCGCCGGTATCTGCGCGGCTACGTCGTCCTTTAATTTCTGCACCATTTCGCCGTCGGAGGCAAGCGACGGGTTCATGAGCACGTCGAGCATCTGGAAGGCGACGTTCCGTTCGGCCTGAGTGAGCGGCGTCTGACGCAGATATTTCCAGATAAGCGTCGTCTGCTGATCCCTGTCGGTGGATTCGTCGCGCACCTTCGCGCCTATCGAAAGGGCCGCCGCTATTATCGCCTTTTTGGAGGCCGCGCTCTGCTTGTCGAATATATTGAGAAGCGGACCGCTGAACAGCCTCGGATATTCTCCGTTTTGGAGCTGTTCAAGGCGGCGGGTCACCTCGGCCGCTATTTTTTCGTCCTGCACCATTACGTCTATTATGCGCGAGGCGGCGCGCTGGCGAAGCTCGAGCGTCGCCGCGCGGTCCTCGTACCGCTGGGAGGTGAGCGCGAAATAGGTCCGCGTGGAGGGAAGCCCTACCTGGTAGTTTTCCCTCCTGTCGAACATGTACCAGTTGATGCTGACAAGCAGCACCGCGACCACGACAAGGATGGCCCGGAAAATTATGTAGGGTCTGTTTTCCGGCCTGAAAGCGAACTCGCCAGTGAGTTCATTTATTTTACTTATTATCAGACTGCTTTTCTGGTCTCCGTCTGTCATAGTCTTCGTAAGCCCTCACGATCCTCTGGACTATCTCATGGCGCACGACGTCTCCGTCGTTGAGCCTTATAAACGACACTCCGGGGATATCTTTTAAAATGTTCTGCACCACTTTAAGCCCGGATTCCTTTGAACCGGGAAGGTCCACCTGCGTGATGTCTCCGGTGATGACCGCTTTTGAACCGAAGCCCAGGCGCGTCAGGAACATCTTCATCTGCTCCGGCGTCGTGTTCTGAGCCTCATCCAGGATTATAAAGCTGTCGTTGAGCGTGCGTCCCCTCATGTATGCAAGCGGCGCAAGCTCTATCACTCCCTTATCGAAATAGCGGTCGAACTTCTCCGCAGGGAGCAGCTCGTAAAAGGCGTCATAAAGCGGACGCAGATACGGCGCTATTTTATCGTTCAGGTCGCCGGGCAGATAGCCCAGCCTTTCGCCCGCCTCAACTACGGGGCGGACCAGGATTATCCTGTTTACCTTGGCTGATTTCAGATAGGCCACCGCCTGCGCCACCGCAAGATAGGTCTTGCCTGTGCCAGCGGGGCCTATGCCGAAGGTGATGTCGTTGTCGCGTATCGCCGCGATGTATCCCTTTTGGCCCGGAGTGTACGGGCGGATAGCCTTGCCTCGGTTGCTGACGCATACAATATCGTTATATAGAGAGCGAAGGTTGACGGTCTCGCCCTTCTGGATGCTGTTTAGGCCGTAACGTATCTCAGCGCTGTTGAACTTGTGCCCGGAGAGCGAAAGCTCCGCGTACTGCACAAGCAGGTTCTCAAGCTTTTTTACAAGCTCTTCGTCGTCGCCCTTTATCGAGAGAGAGCTGCCCCGCGCAAAAATCTTTACGGGGAAGCTCTGTTCGACAAGGCGGAGTATCTCTTCGTGCTCCGCGAGAAGGCGGACGACGGACTCGTCTGTAAGCGAGAGGAGCGTCTCTGCCTCCTGATTTGTTTCCTTCATAATTTTAAAGCGCGCCTATACCCTTTCGACCTCTTTGACCTCGGGCACTTCGGCTTTGACCGCCTGTTCGACTGTCATGCGAAGCGTCTCGAGCGCGAAGGGGCAGCTGCCGCAGGCGCCCTCCATAGCAACGTAGAGCGTGCCGGTCGGTTCGTCATATTTGACGAAGGAGCAGTCGCCGCCGTGTGACTGGAGAGCGGGTGATACGTGGTTGGCAAGTACCTCTTTGATTTTTTCTTCTGTGGTCATTGTTGTCATTTGCTATTCCTCCGATTGATTTGTTTTATTGTTTTTTAGCTTCGTTCCAGAAGCCGTCCAGCTCGTCCAGCGTGAAGTCCTTCCACGGGCGGCCTGACCTTTCAACAGATTTTTCTACCTTGCGAAAGCGTCCCGCGAATTTTTCGCAGGCCTTGTGAAGATTTATCTCGGGCTCTATCCCAAGATGGCGAGAAAGGTTCACCGCGGCAAAGATAAGATCTCCAAGCTCTTCGGCCGTTTTATCTTTGTCGCCTGCGGCCATCGCCTCTTTCAGCTCGCAAAGTTCCTCTTCGACCTTCGCCATAACAGGCGACGCGTCGCCCTTCGGCCAGTCAAAGCCGGGCTTCGCCGCGCGCTCCTGTATACGGTAGGCACGCAGAAGCGCGGGCATCCCGCGCGGGACCCCCGCCATAAGAGAAGAATCCTCGTCGCGTTCTTTGCGTTCCGCGGACTTTATCTGCTCCCAGTTTTTGAGCACCTCTTCGGTATTTTTTACGCTGACCTCGCCAAAGACATGCGGATGGCGCCTGATCAGTTTGTTCGTAAGAGTGTCCATTACGTCGCAGACCGTGAAGTCTCCGCGCTCCTCCGCCATGCAGGAGATGAATACCACCTGCAGCATGAGGTCTCCGCACTCTTCGCACATGTTTGGGATGTTTTCGTTTTCTATGGCCTGTACAAGCTCGTAGGCTTCTTCTATGATATAGCGGCGAAGAGACAGATAGTCCTGCTCACGATCCCACGGACAGCCGTCCGGCTCGCGCAGGCGCTTCATCACGCCGACAAGTTTCGCAAATTTTTCGCGCGTCGCTTCGGACGCCGCATCTTTTCCATTCATCGCGATCACCTCTGTACTGCTATTCTATCAGATTGCCGCCATTTGTTCCTGAATTAATTGCGCAAGTTCTTTGATTCCCGTAAATCCGCCTGGGCCGATCAATCCGTCGACGCGGCGGCGCCATTTCGGCGGCAGTTCCAGGCGCTCCCACGCGCCGTCTGGAGAGGCGCAAAGCACTATCTCGTATTGGCTGCATATCATCTTCGTCACGCCAAGCTCGTAGGCCGCGCCCTTTATGACGGCGGCGTTGAAGAGGAAGTCCAGTTCGTTCGGTATCTTGCCGAAACGGTCTTCCGTCTCGGCGCGCAGTTCGAGCACCTCTTCCACGTTGTCGGTTTTTAGCAGCCTGCGGTAGAGCGTGACGCGCAGATTTTCCTGCGGCAGGTACGCGGAGGGAATGGAGACGGGAAAGCCTATCTCCATCTGCATTTGCGGCCTGTACTGCCCCTTTATCTTCGCTATCTCTTCGGCGAGCAGGTCGCAGTATTTCTGGTAGCCTATCTTGCTTGAATTGCCGTGCTGCGAGATGCCGATCAGGTCGCCCGAGCCGCGTATCTGAAGGTCGCGCTGCGCAAGCCTGTAGCCCGCGCCAAGCTCGTCCAGCTCAGCTATCGCCTCTAGCCGCTCGCTCGACTCAACTGAGATGCGAGCATCCGGCGGATAAAAGAGAAAGGCGTATGCCTGGTCCTCGCGCCGTCCTACACGGCCGCGCAGCTGGTACATCTGCGCGAGGCCGAGCTCGTGCGCGTCGTCTACGATAAGCGTGTTCGCGGAGGGGATGTCCAGTCCGCTTTCTACGATGGTGGTGCAAAGGAGTATGTCAATGCGTCCGCCCGCGAAATCGGTCATCGTCTTTTCAAGAGCCGCCTCTGAAGTCCGGCTGTGCGCCACCGCTATGTTGAGTTTCGGGAAAAGACGCTTTAACATGACGGCCCTCTCCTGTATATCGCCGATGCGGTTATGGACAAAGAATATTTGGCCGCCGCGGTTCTTCTCGCGCAGCACGGCGCTCTTCAACAGCTCCTCGGAGAAGGGGCGCACCACGGTTATCACCGGCAGACGCCGCTGCGGAGGCGTCTCAAGTATCGACATGTCGCGCAGGCCGCTGATAGAAAGAGAGAGCGAGCGCGGTATCGGCGTCGCCGACAGCATCAGCACGTCGACGCCGGGCATCATTTTTTTAAGATGCTCCTTGTGCATGACGCCGAAACGGTGCTCCTCGTCTATGACTATCAGTCCAAGTTCTTTGAATCTAACGTCGCCGGTAAGTATCCTGTGCGTTCCAATGAGGATGTCGACCTTGCCTTCAGCGAGGTCCAGCACGATTTTTTTCTGGTGCGAGGGCGCTACGAAGCGCGATAGAACCTCTATGCGGATAGGCGTGTTTGCAAAACGCGCCGTGAATGTCTCAAAATGCTGCTGCGCAAGCAGCGTGGTCGGGGCCATGATCGCGGCCTGACGTCCCGCAAAGACCGCCTTCGCCGCGGCTCGCAGCGCGACTTCGGTCTTTCCGAAGCCGACGTCTCCCACAATGAGCCTGTCCATCGGCACGGGGCGCTCCATGTCGCGCTCCACGTCGTCTATCGCCATTATCTGGTCGACGGTCTCTTTGTAGATAAAGCTGTCCTCTATCTCGCGCATCATCTCACGGTTATCGGGGAAGGCGAAGCCGCGGCTCAGCTCGCGCTCCGCGTATATTTTGACGAGGTCGGCCGCGGCCGCCTCAGCCATCTGCTTTGCCTTCTCGGAGGCGCGCCGCCAGTGCGAGCCTTTCAGGCTGTCCGGCGCGGCCTCCTGCCCCGGAAGCGGAGACCAGGGGGAAATTTTATGAAATTGCAGTACGGGGATGAGCAGCCTGCGTTCCTCTGCAAAGCGCAGCGCTAAATACTCCTGCTCACCGTCCGCCGTCTTTACGCGCTCCGCGCCCTGATAGACGGCGACGCCGTAGTCGTCGTGGACGACCCACTGGCCGGGGATAAGCCCCGCGCCCCAGTCGTCGGGCGCTCTGTTTTCAACGCCTCGGCGAGCGAGCGTTATGCCAGACAGTTCAAGGTCTGTCATTACGGCCGTCTTTGAAGACTGGTCTATGAAGCCTTCGCTCAAAAGCCCCTCCTGCGTTTCAAACCCGTTGACGCGCGCCCATTCGCGGTTGCGCCCGGATTCGGAGACGACGCGGATATCGTAGCCCTCTTTTTTAAGGGAGAGGCAGTAAAGCTCGACCTCTTTGAGTTTGCCCCGGAAGTTCGGGAACTGCATGACCGGCATACGCGCAGCGCAGTTTTTTACGTCCTGCATGACGCGCAGGCGCCTGTAGGCGGTAAACGCGCCGCAGAGTTTTTCCCAGTCCTCCCACGGCGCGGCGCCGGCTTTGCCCGGCTCAAGATTTTTCCAGAGCCATACGGTGTTTTCCGCGGTCATGTCAAGGCCGTGCGGGTCAAAAAATATGACGCGCATATCCTGCGGGAAATAATTTTCTATGACGCTCTCAGATCTGCTTATGAGGCTTTGGACGGAGGTACGGCCTACGCTGCGCAGACTCTTCTGCGTCTCGGAGACGAAAAATCTTACGCTTTCTATTTCGTCGTCAAAAAATTCCACGCGGACGGGGTGCATGTCCGAGGGACTGAATATATCGACGATGCTGCCGCGCGCAGCGAATTGTCCCGGCGTCCAGACGAGGTCGCTCTTTTCATAGCCTTTCTTTGCGAGCCAGTCGATGAGCCGCCCGCGCCCGACCTCTTTCCCGCATTCAAGCTCCATGAAATCCCCGCCGGATGAGAACGGGGCCATCAGAGAGGCTGGGGTCGCCGCGAGCACTCCGCCCTTGTATTTGAACCGGTCAAGGACGTCGCCGCGTACCACCTTCTGAGCCTCGCTCTTTGAATCGTCCTCCGACATAAGCAGTTCGGGCAGCACAAGCGCGGAGGGGAAAAGTCCAAGCTCAAGCGCGTCCGCCGCAAAGTCGCGCGCCTGACGCGCATCGGGAAGCAGCGCAAGGAGCGGCGAATCTATGTTGCGGCAGACCCACGGGCGCATCGCGCCCTTTGCGCCAAGGTGGACCGACCTGTTGCGTTTCCAGAGGTCTGCGTCAAGAAGGGCAAGCTCGCTGCACTGCATTTTATTCTCCGACATCGAGCCTGAAGCCGTTCGCTTTCGTCATCGCCTTGTCGATGCCCTCCGTGAGCCAAAGCTCAAGCGCCTCCCACGCGGCATCCTCTATCTTCGGCCACTCTTTCTGCTCATGCTGCGGAATTTTTCCAAGCACCCACTGCGCAAGGTCCATCTTCCCCTGCGGAGAACCTACGCCTATGCGAAGGCGCGGCACGTCCAGCGTGCCAAGCGCGCCTATGATGGATTTAAGTCCGTTCTGGCCGCCGGCGGAGCCGCTCTTGCGCATACGCAGCCTGCCGAACGGAAGCGCCACGTCGTCGGAGACGACCAGTATATCCTCCGGTTCAAGGTTTTGATAGCGCGCGGCCTCGCCTACGGAGAGTCCGCTCAGGTTCATGTAGGTCTGCGGCTCCAGAAAGCCCACGCGCTGTCCGCAGAGAGAGACGGGGCCCCAGTAGGAGCCTCTGAATTTTATCTGCGGGCAGCCGAGGCCAAGGCGTCTTACGAAGGAGTCCACTATCGTCCAGCCAGCGTTATGCCGCGTCCATACATATTCATATCCCGGATTGCCCAGTCCTGCGATTAGTTTCATGATTTGTTCTTTCTCTTTGATTTCATATTTTTATACGGGCGGACGCGCCAGCCGGCCGCGTGCGCCCCAAAAAGCGAAATAACCCGGAATCAGCCGGAATATACGACTGATGCCGGGTTATCCAGCAGTAAAATTTAATTGGAGAAAATATTATGCTTCTTCTTTTGCCGCCTTGCCCTTGGCAACGACTTCTACCTCTTTTGAACCTTCAGCGTCTTCCTCTGACGTTTCGTCATCTGAAGTCTTGGGTTCTGAGATGTGGAGGATGAGCTTTTCAGCATCTTCCAGCGCCTCTACGCCTTCCGGCATAGCGATGTCTTTAAGGAAGACTTCAGCGCCCATTTCAAGGCCGCTCGCGTCGAAGGTAAGCTCTTCGGGGATGTCGCTGGGCTGCACTTCAACGAGGACGAAGCGCATGCTCTGCGTCAGAAGGCCGCCGTCTTTGACGCCCTTCGCAAGCTCCGCGTTGAGGATGCGGATGGGGATCTCGACCTTGATCTTGTGGCCTTTGACGACCTGATAGAGGTCTATGTGGCGGATCTGCTGCGTGAGCGGGTGGCGCTGGACTTCACGGATAAGGGCCTGGGCCGCTGTGCCGTCGTTCAGGGAAAGCTCGATGAGCGTCGTTTCTCTGTGGGCGCTGTTGGCCACGATGGATACGGCCTTTGTGGAGACTGTGCCGGCCAGACCCTGCTTGTAGTCGGGGCCGTAAAGGACCACGGGGACGAGGTTCTTTGAACGGATCTTGCGGCATACGCCGGTTCCGGTCGTCTCTCTCTTTGTGAAATCAAGTTTTACTGTCTGATGCTTAGATGCCATTGGTGTTTCCTCCTCAAATTTTTTACTTTATAAATCTATGGCTGTCCGCTTAACGGAACAGGATACTTACGGAATGCTCCGAATGTATTCTTCTTAGCGCCTCCGCGAAGAGCGGAGCGATGGGCAGGACTTTTATCTTGTCCAGCTTCTTTTCTTCGCTGAGCGGTATGGTGTCCGTCAGCACCATCTCTTTTATCACGGACTCTTTGAGCCTGTCGATGGCGGGGCCGGAGAGCACGCCGTGCGTAGCGCAGGCGTAAACGTCCTTTGCTCCCCTCTCTTTGAGAGCCTCGGCCGCCTTCACCATAGTGCCAGCGGTATCTATTATATCATCAACGAGGATACATGTTCTGCCGTCTATGTTGCCGATTATTTCCATTACTTCACACTGGTTGGCAACCTCGTGCGAACGGCGCTTGTCGACGATGGCAAGGTCTGCGTTGCCTAGCTGCTCCGCGAACTTTCTCGCGCGGACGACGCCGCCGATGTCAGGAGATACTACTGAGACCAGGTCATGCTCTATTTCCTTCGCGAGCACGCGGCGGAAATAAGAGGCAAGAAGCGGGATGCCTGTGAGGTGGTCCACGGGGATGTCAAAGAATCCCTGTATCTGTCCCGCGTGGAGGTCTGCGGAGATGACTCTGTCCGCTCCGGCCTTCTCGAGGAGGTTTGCGATAAGCTTCGCGGTGATGGGTTCCCTTGAACGCGTCTTTCTGTCCTGACGGGCATAGCCGAAATAGGGCATGACGAGGTTGACGTGATAGGCCGAGGCTCTTTTTAGAGCGTCTACTATTATCAAAAGCTCGATAAGATGCTCGTTGGCCGGCTCGCATGTCGGCTGCACGACGTAGACGTCTGCTCCGCGCACGCTTTCCTCGATCGACACGCCGATCTCACCGTCAGAGAACCGGAATAATTTTGATGCGGAAAGAGGCACACCAAGATTCATGCAGATGTTTTCCGCAAACTGCGGGTCGGCGCTGCCTGAAAAAATCTTTACCTCTCTTAATCCTGCGGACATTTTATTTTCCTCCTTGAAATAATTCTGTAATAAACCCGGGAATACAGAATCTATTTTTCTTTTTTAGCGCGGTGCGCGGCCGTCCAGCCCTCTATGTTGCACTGTCTCGCGCGGCCCAAGGCAAGGGCGCCGTCCGGCACGTCGTTAGTTATGACTGAGCCAGCCCCTGTCGAGACGTCGTCGCCCACCGTCACCGGCGCCACGAACATCGTATCGCTTCCGACAAAACAGCGTTCCCCTATCTTCGTGGGGTTCTTTTTGACGCCGTCGTAGTTGCAGGTTATTGTGCCGGCGCCGATATTTGTATCGTCGCCTATCTCGGCGTCGCCTATGTAGGAAAGGTGCGGCACCTTTGAGCCGACTCCGATGCGGCTCTTTTTTATTTCCACAAAACGTCCCATGTGGGCGTTTTCGAGAAGCTCTCCATGTTCGCGCATAAACGAAAAGGGGCCGGCCGAGGCGCGCGGGCCTATCGTTGAATCGTTGAGGCGCACGGAACCCTTTATGTTAGCGTTATTGCATACTAATGAATTTCTGAGAACGGTGAAGCTTCCGATGAATACGTCGTCCTCTATGACCGTCTCTCCCCACAGCTGGACGTTCGGGTGTATGGTCACTCCCAAACCGACCTTCACCTTTGGCCCTATCCAGAGGCTCTCGGGGTCCATGCACTGCATGCCGTTTTTCATCAGCTCAAAAACTATGCGGTCCCTCATTATGCGGGCGGCCTGCGCAAGCTGTATCTGGTCGTTTATGCCCAAAAATTCCTGCGGATCTCCGGTCTTTACCGCTTCGACAAGGCCTCCGCCGTTTTGGATGAGCGAAAGCGCATCCGGCAGATAATACTCGCCCTGCGCGTTGCGGCAGGTGATTTTGTCGATGACGGAAGCGAGCGCCTTTGTATTGAATATGTACATGCCGCTGTTGACCTCTTTGACAAGAAGTTCCTCGCAGCTCGCGTCCTTGTGTTCGACGACGCGGACGCGGCCTCCGTCGCGGATGACGCGGCCGTAGCCGGTCGGGTCTTCAAGGTCGAAGCTGAGAAAGCTGCAGGCGCTGCCCGAACTTACGTGGCGTTCCGCAAAGAGCGAGAGCGTCTCCGGCTTCAAAAGAGGTGCGTCTCCCGCAAGCACGATGACGTTTTCGTAATCCTGCCACCAATGCTGCGCAAGCTTTGCGGCGTGCCCCGTACCCTTCTGCTCGCGCTGCCATATTACAGCGGCATCGGGGAAGTTGTTTTTCGTCCACGCCTCGACCTCTTCGCCGCCGAAACCGACAATCACGGCAACATCTGTAAATCCAGCCTCACCGGCCGTATTTACAGGATAGTATAATATGGGCTCTTCGAGCATCGGGTGGAGAACTTTTGGGGTTTTACTTCGCATTCGCGTGCCTTTTCCCGCGGCCAGGATCAAGACCCCAAACATTTTTTTTGGCTGACTCACTTTTCCGGCTCCCTTCAAAAGCACGTTGTTATGATAAAAGGTGCGTCTATACTGTATTGGCTGGGGTGGATGGACTCGAACCATCGATGGAGGATTCAAAGTCCCCTGCCTTAGGCCGCTTGGCTACACCCCACTATGTGCAACGGACATTATAACGTTAAAATACGCAAATCCGCAAGCCTCAAAAACATTTTTCAGTTTATAATACACAAAGCGGCGTTTATGATTTATAATAATAATATTAATTTAAGATTAATTATAGCGGAGGTAGTATATATGTGGACAGTAGACGACGGAATTGCGGTACTTAGAGAAAGAGGCGCGAAGATAACCGCGCAGAGGATAGCTATTCTTCATCAGCTAGAGGGACGCACGGATCATCCTTCCGCTGATACGCTCTACCGCGAACTCTCTGCGGAATATTCAACGATGTCGGTGGCGACGCTCTACAGCACGGCGCAGCTTCTGGCTGACGCCGGCCTCATCAAAATATTGAGCATCGACGACAAGAGGGTCTATTTCGACCCCACCACCTCGACGCACGGCCATTTCCTTTGCAGAAAATGCGGAAAACTTTTTGACATTCCCGTTGACGAGGACGAAATTTTCAAATCGGCGGCCTCAGTCCGCGACAACATCGCGCAGATCGAGCGTACGGAGATATTCTTCTACGGCCTCTGCTCCGACTGCCTGAAAATTTAGCGCCGCTTTATGGGCACTGCCATATCGTTTGCGGCCGGGCTCTTTCTTTTATACTGGCCCTATTTTTGGTGCTGGTATAAAAAAGTTTCACCTGATACGCTCGGCCTCTATTGGGATTTCAATATCAGAGATATGATGCAGACACTTTGTGTGTCTGCATTAATATTGGCGGGGCTGACGGTAGTCGCCATGAACTGGCCGTGGGAAAACCTTCCCAAGCACAGGGGTTTATGGACCGCGCTGAACATGGCTGGCTCTGGGCTTGCCGCGGCGGTCATAGAAGAGACTTTTTTCCGTGGCTGGCTCCAGCCGGTGCTTGAAAAAAAGCTGCACCCCTACGCCGCCATCGTGGTGACAAATATGATATTTGCGCCCATCCACCTCATCGTAGCTCCCTACTGGATATCTCTTGCAACATTTTTTCCGGGGCTCATCATGGGCTGGCTCAAATACAGATATAAAAATCTCTTCCCGCCGGCGCTCTTTCATTTCGTGGGCAACATCTGGGCAATATGGTTCTTCCCGATGCCAGTGAAATTCTGACGGGACGGCAAAGCGGCGCTATAATAATTACGCGGCTTTGCCGTAAATATTATTTTGCGAGGTAAATAAAAATGAAAATAAATAAAATATTATGCGCCGCGGCGGCGGCAGCCGCGCTGTTGGCGGCGTCTTCAGTCTCCGCGTTTTGCGCGCAGAGGCCCCTCTTTGAGATAAAGGCGCCGATGACCGTAGGCGCGCCTGTTACTGTGACGACTTCCGCTGGCGCGACTTGCGTGGTAGGCGCCGTGGTCAAGCTGCCCACGACGACGCGCTGGCCCAGCTACACCGCAAGCGCGTGGAGCACGCCGGGGACCGTCTGCGCCTCCGCAGTGAACGCCATGCACATGCTTCTTGCCGTAAAACAGGACAAGGGGCGCACGATGAGCATCATCCCGCAGGAGACGATAGCGCCAGCTGCGGGCGCAGGAGCTTCACTTGTGATCTCAACAAAGGCGGGAGAGGGCGTATTTGGCGCGTGGGCGCCGCCTGTCGGCTCTAAAGTTTTCGTCGAGCGCGGCGGAACGGTGAAGGAGATAAGCTCCTACAACACTCAGGCCGGCGCGCACTACCTTCCGCGCAGCGGCGACGTGCTTATAATAAAGGCGGACGAGTTCGACGACCTGCCCTATATGGTGGACATCGAAAACCGTCCGGGAGGCCGCGTCATAGGCTGGTACAAAAGAGGATACGAGCTGCTTGGGCGCGTCATCAGGCCGCTTGGCGGCACCGGCCGTTTTGAGGGCACGCTTTTTCAACGCACTGGCGCGATACGCGCGAACCACAGCGGCGTCATCGACGTCAGCACGTCGCCGCGAGGCGTAGTCGGCGGTTTTCAGATAATCCCGTGGGACCACGCAATCAGCTCAAAAGAGATGCAGAACGTCTGGAACATGACGCAGTGGCTGGTCATAGGGCCGGCGGACGGCAAATCAAAGCTCGGCGGCAGCATCCCCCTCTTTAAAGAGGGACTTGTGCCCGGCCCCGCAGCCGGAGAAAAATTGTGGGACATGTGGTCCACCTACGGCAGAAAATCTCTGGTGCTGGCGCGTTACAACGGCGGAAAATGGCAGCGTCTGAAAGAGGCCGACGGCAAGAGCGACACGGCGCTCAAAGAGATAACGGATCTTCGGATATATTATCCGTTCACGGAAGAGATACAAAAGGCGGATTAACGAAAACGACGCGCCCCGCGGGTGAGCTTTCACCCGCGGGGCGCGTCGTTTGTTGTTTTTATTGGCGGATCTTATATTACGAAAGCAGGCCGCTTTCTTTGACAGTATCCAGAACTATTTTTTGCAGCTCGGGGTCTTCGAGCGCCTTTGCGACGGTCGCCTTTATCCAGCCCTCTTTGACGCCGCAGTCGTGACGTTTGCCTGAATAGACGGCGCCATATACGGGCTCTTCGTCAAGCAGGGAGGAGATGGCGTCCGTCAGCTGAAATTCGCCTCCGGCTCCTCTTTTGATTTTTTTCAGATGATCGAATATTTTCGGGGAGAGCAGATAGCGCCCCATGATGGCGAGATTTGACGGCGCCTCTTCTTTCGACGGCTTTTCGACGAGCGCACGTATCTTATAGACGCCCGGCTCTATCTCCTCCGCGTCGACGATGCCGTATCTTGAGACATCCTCCCACGCCACCTCTTCGAGGCAGAGTACGGAGAAACCGTATTTTTCTCTGACGCGTTCAAGCTGCGAAAGAACGGTAGGCTCGGCCGCCATCACGTCGTCGGGAAGCAAAAGCCCAAAGTAATCATCGCCGCAAAGCTCCTCAGCGCAAAGAAGCGCGTGCCCCAGGCCAAGCGGACGTTCCTGAAAGGCGTAATGGAACGACGCCATGCGGCTGATTGCGTCAACTTTGTCGGCAAGCTCATCTTTGCCGCGCTCGCGCAGCATCGCCGAAAGTTCGGGTGACGGCTCGAAATATTTTTTGATGCTCTCTTTGCCCTGCCCCGTTACAAAGACGACGTCGGTGCAGCCGGAGGCTACTGCCTCGTCAACTCCGTGGTGTATGAGCGGACGGTCTACGAGCGGCATCATCTCTTTTGGAATGTCCTTTGTAGCGGGGAGAAATCTCGTACCAAGCCCAGCTACTGGAAAGACTGCTTTTTTTATCGGTTTGTATTCTTTCTGCGTCTTAGCGGTCATGCGCAGTACTCCTTTATGGCTGCCTCCATTATGTCGGCTGCGCGGTTCATCAGTTCAGCGTCGCGGCACTCCGCGAAGATGCGGATGAGCGGTTCCGTTCCAGAGGGTCGCAGCAGCATCCTGCCTTTGCCCGCAAGAAGCGCCTCAGCGGCGCGAGCCGCCTCCGCGACCTTAGGGCTTTCCATAACGCATTTTTTGTCTTTGACCCTCATGTTGCGAAGCACCTGCGGATATTTTTCAAAGCGGTCGTAGAGCGTCGTTATATCTTCGTTCAGTTCGCCTACCGCCTTTAAGAAAAGTATCCCTGAGCAGAGCCCGTCTCCGGTGTTTGCGTATTCCAGCGCTATGATGTGCCCCGACTGTTCGCCTCCGATGCGGCCTCCCTCGCGCCGCATCGTATCGAGTACGTACCGGTCTCCTACGGCGCAGCGGAAAACTTTTATTCCCTCTTCGTCCAGCAGGTCTTCAAGCGCCATGTTTGACATAACGGTCGCGGTGACTCCCGCGCCCAGCTCGTTGCGCGAGGCAAGCCACCTTCCGATGACCCAGAGCATGATGTCCCCGTCCAGCACGCGGCCCAAAGAATCGCAGAGCAGCACCCGGTCTGTATCGCCGTCGTAGGCGATGCCAAGTTCCGCACCCTCTTCCCTTACGCGCGCGGCGAGCGTCTCTATGTGCGTGACGCCTACGTTTTTATTGATGTTCATGCCGTCGGGAGTGTCCGCCATGAAGACGGCGCGTCCTTCCCACTCTTTGAAGAGAGGCTCTACGAAGGCAGATGCCGCGCCGTTCGCGGCGTCGATAACGACGGAGGCTTTTTTGTTTTTTATCTCACGGATGAGCTTGTGCAGCCTCTCCAAATACTGGAGCCTGTAGACGGAACCGTCGCTTACGCTTCCTATCTCCTCTGGACGTGCGAAGAGCGCAGCGGAGGCATCCAGGAATATCGCCTCTATGTCGGCTTCGTCGTCGTCTGTCAGTTTGAAGCCGTCTTTGTCAAGAAATTTGATGCCGTTATACTCCGCGGGGTTGTGAGAGGCGCTGATGACTGCGCCTCCTGCAAAGTCGTTTGCGGCGGCGGTGCTGCTGACGCCGGGCGTAGGAATGACGCCAAGGTCGCAGGCGTCTCCGCCGGCCGCGGTGATGCCTGCCATAAGCGCCGCCTGCAGCATTTCGCCCGACCTTCTCGTATCGCGCCCGACCGCTATCGCGGGGTGGGCAAAGCCATTCTGGCGCAGAAAAATGACGTAGGCCGCGCCTAGGCGCATCGCGGCCTCGGGGCGCATCATACCGTTGTTTGCAATGTCCCTTACGCCGTCGGTCCCGAAAAATTGTCTTTTCTTCTCCGCTTTGGAATTATTCAAAGAGGCTCACTCCTATAATAGAATATAAAGATTTTTTATTTATCCGCCGCGCTCAAAATATGACAAGCGCGCCGCCGTCCGTCAGTCTATGACCGACGCCGCTATCTGCTCCGGTTCTATCTTCACTATCTGGAAATTTCTTTTTAAGTTTTTGACAAGCACGGGAAGCTGCGCCTGCTTTGAAACGATGTTTGAAACGTCTATGTAGAGTTCGCAGGGAGCGTGCGCCCCTGTGAGCCCGTCGATGTCAAGTACGGGGCCTTCAACTGAGACTGAGACGCTCTGCGGCGCAAGCCGCCATTCTTTGCCGACATCCTCGCCCTCTACCATAAGCGGCACGTTGACAAAGGTCTTTACGCCCATTTTCTTTGAAAGTTTTATCTCAACGCGCGCTCGGTCTGTGCCGGTTATCTCAACGTCCGGGTCAAGCTTCGCCGGCTGCATCGGTATCATGAGCTGTATGTTTTGGTCAAGCCCCGATATGTCGACGGGAGGCAGGGCAAGCGACTGCATTTTTCGGACTGCGGCGCTTCTGCCCCGTATCGAGACGCTGTCGGGAATGACCTTGATCGACTCGACCTGAAGGCCCTCCTGCGGCTGCCCTACGACGGAGACTTTGACAGGTATGCGTTCTCCGGCTATCTCGTTTTCAAAAACTACTTTGGCCTTCGTCTCCGACGGAGTTATTGTAAGACGTCCCTTCGCGCTCTCTCCGGCGAAGGTCGTGGCGGCTCCGCGTAATATTATAGGCGCCGTCACGGAGCCGTTTTTGTCGAGCCTGTCAAGCGCTATGGCCGCTTCAAGGCTCTGTATCGCCATGACGTCGCTTTCTGGGCCGCTTATGACGGCCTTTGACGGTGAAAGGTCTATTGAACCTATGACCGTGCCGTCCGGCGGCAGGCCTTCGGGCATCGGCGTCAGCGTCAGCGTGCGTTCAACGTGTCTGTATATCTCGACTTCGGCCATTGAGGGCTGCCAGCTGCGCAGGCGCGCGAACGACGGCACCTCTATGCGTATCGGCAGATTATATTTCCCTGGCTGCATCTCCGCCAGGCTGACCTCGGCCACGATGTCGGAGGGGCCGACGCTTGAAAGCGTGTTTATCCTGCCTACGACTTTGACCTCGACGCGCCGGTCTTTCGTATAGTAAGAGACGCCCTTCGGAAGGTTCGTATATTTTATCTCCGCAGTGATGGTGCGCGCTGCGTCGGAATTTCCGTCAAGCGCAACGAACGACCAAAGGAATATCGACATGAAGAGAGAGACTCCGCCCAGAAAAAGTTTCGACTGAAGGAACGACTCTCCCTTATAGTTGAAGCTGCCGCTCGCCTCAGAGATTTTTTTATCGAACTCTTTAAATTTTTTCGTAAAAGAGGAGAGGCCGAATTTACGCATTTCTATCACTCCCCGCCCATTGCTGCTGTATCTCTTCGCGCAGCCGCTCCATAAAGTTCGTCTCTTTTTTCTCGTAGCTGAAGTAGTGGCTGCATATCCTAAGCAGCTGCTCTTCGCTGAGCGGCTTTGAGAAATGCCCCGCTACCGCCGCGCGGACTTCGCCGCGCTCCTCGGAGACTATTAGCGCTATCGCGTCGGACATCTCCGTGACGCCGAGCGCCGCGCGGTGACGCGTGCCGAACCATCTTGAAAGGTCCGTCTTTTCCGTGAGCGGCAGATAGCAGCCCGCGGATATTATACATTTTTGATCCATGACGACGGCGCCGTCGTGAAGCGGCGTGCCGGGCCAGAAGATGGAGACCAGCAGCTCTTCCGTGATGTCGGCCTGTAGAAGCACCGCGGTCCTCCAGACCTCTTTAAGGCTCGTGTCGCGCTGAAGCACGCAGAGCGCGCCTATGCGCTGGGTGCTGCAATAGATGAGGGCCTTTGTAAGCTGGTCGGCGCGCGTGTCTATCTCCTGCTCGTCGCGGCCCACCTTCCATAGATGGCCCTTGCCGAGCTCTTCGAGCATGTGGCGCAGCTCCGGCTGAAAAAGTATCGGAATGACTATTATAAAGGCGCCGAGCATTTTTTCGATGATCCATGAGAGGCTGCGCAGCTCCAGAATGTTCGCAACGGCCCCGATGAGGCCTATGATGAGCACGCCGCGTATGAGCTGCATCGCGCGCGTTCCAACGAGCAGCATGAGCACCCTGAAGATAAGGAAGGAAACTATCAGTATGTCTAAAAAATCCTGCCAGCGCAGGTCAAAAAAAGCCAACAGAGCACTCCTCCCTTCTTGTCCCGCTCGCGACTGGAACCAGCGGCGCGGCGCAGAGGCCGCACCGCGTTTTAATGATACTCGTTATTGCCGGCAAAGGCAATCAGAGGCCGTCTACTGCCCGCGCACCTTTCGCAAAAAAGAGAGGTTGCCCTCGTCGCCTATGCCCTCTTTGGGCGTTTCAAGGATCGTAGGCACTTTCGCAAAACGCTCGTCGTTCATAAGCAGCGCGAAGGGCTGAAAACCTATCTCCCCGTCTCCCAGATGCGTGTGGCGGTCAAGGTTCGAGCCGCGCTCCGCTTTACTGTCGTTCAAATGCCAGCAGAGGACGTTGTCGGTGCCGATATGCTTGTCGACGGCTGCGACAAAACGTTCGTAGGCTTCGGGAGAACGCAGGTCGTAGCCCGCGGCGAATACATGACAGGTGTCCACGCAGAAGGCAAGCCGTTCGTCGTAGTCCATTTGCTCCTGTATCTCCCTGAAGTGTTCAAGCTCCGCCCCTATTACGCTCCCCTGCCCAGCCATCGTTTCAAGCAGTATCCGGCATCCGCAGGCCGATGTTTCGTCAAAGAGCCGTGCAAGCGACTCCGTTATGTTTTTTATAGCGGCCGCCTCCGTGGCGCCCTTTGCGTACCCCGGGTGCAGAACGATGTCGTCGATGCCGAGCTGATGGCAGCGCTCTACCTCCTCGCGTATCGCGTTTCTGCTCTTTTCGAGGATCTCAGCCTCCGAAGAGGCGAGGTTTATCAGGTACGAGGCGTGCGAGACGACGCATTTTACCGACGACATCCGCCAGGCGCGGAAGAAATCTTCCGCCTCCTGCAAAGTTATCGGCTTGTTCTGCCACTGGCGGTGGCTGCGCGTAAATATCTGCATGGATTCGCAGCCCAGCGCCTCCGCGCGCGCGAAGGCCTTGTCGAGGCCACCCGCGACAGATACGTGCGTCCCGATAAGGGCCATCAGACGGCCCTGCCCATATAGACCCTGCCGCTCACCCCGTCGATCGTAAGCATCACGCCGTCTTCGACCTTATCCATTATTCCGCGCACTCCCGTGATGAACGGCACGCCGCGGTCAAGCGCTATGACGCCCGCGTGCGTGGTGAGGCCGGCCTCCTCTGTGATGACGCCGCCCGCCTTTTCAAGCGCCGGGATATATTCCCTGCCGCTCTTTTTTATGACGAGTATCTTATCCGGCGCAGCCTTCAAAAGAGCCTCCTCCGGCGTGAAGGCCTTCACCGCTTCCGCCGTGAGCCTCCTGCGTCCGAGTGAGAGGCCGTTGCCGACTACGTTGCCTATGCGCCAGACGTTGAGCATGTTTGTGCTGCCCGGCTCGCCTAGCGGCACGCCAGAGGTGATGACGATGTTGTCGCCGGTGCGCGCAAGCCCCTCCTGCGTCACGAGCGTGACGGCGTTCGTCACTGATTTTTCAAGTTCGCCCGTCATCGGGCATATAAAGGGCTGGACCCCCCACACGAGCGCAAGCTGCCTCCATGTAGAAAGGTTCGGCGTCGCCGCTATTATCGGACAGGGCGGGCGGTACTTGCTGACCATGCGCGCCGTGCCTCCGGTGGAGGTGAGCGAAAGTATCGCGACCGCCCCTACCTCTTTTGCTATGTCGCGCGCCGCGTGGCTTACCGCGTCCGCCGTCTCGCAGACTGCGGGCGTCGCGCGCGGCTTCCTGCGCCACAGCTCGCGGTCGCGCTCGGTGCGCATGATTATTTTATTCATAGTGCGCACCGCCTCTACGGGATATTTTCCGCCCGCCGTCTCGCCAGAGAGCATGACCGCGTCCGCGCCGTCGATGACGGCGTTTGCCACGTCGTTTGCCTCAGCTCGTGTGGGGCGCGGGTTTCGTATCATTGAGTCGAGCATCTGCGTAGCCACTATGACGGGCTTGCCCTGAGCGCGGCATTTTTCTATTATCTCTTTCTGGACCATCGGGACGTCTTCGGTGTTCATCTCAACGCCCAGGTCTCCGCGCGCCACCATCATGCCGTCAACGACGTCAAGTATCTCGTCTATGTTGTCGACGGACTGTCGCGTCTCCATCTTTGCGATTATCTTAGCCGACGCGCCCGCCTCTTCAAGTATCCGGCGCACCTCGATTATGTCCTCCTTGTTTCTAACAAAGGAGACGGCGACGTAGTCTACGTTGTGCAGAGCGCCCCAGCGAAGGTCCGCGATATCCTTCTCGGTGAGCGTCGGCACGGAAAGATCCGCGCCAGGGACGTTGACGCCCTTGTGCTCGCCAAGCTCGCCGCCTACGATGACGCGGCACTTGACTCCATCAGCCGACGTTTCAAGCACTTCGAGGTTTATCGCGCCGTCGTCGATGAAAATATTCTGACCTGCGCTCACCTCGCGCGCAAGCGGCGGGTAGTCTATGTAGACGCCGTTTTCATCGCCGGTTTTTTTATCAAAAAACAGCGTGAAGTCCGTGTCGGCTGCAAGCATGATCTTCCCGTGCCCCGGCAGTTCTCCGGTGCGTATCTCGGGGCCCTTTGTGTCAAGCAGCACCGCTATGGGCTGCTGACGCTCCTGCTCCACCGCGCGGACGTTCGCTATCGTTTTTCCGTGCGACTCATGGTCTCCGTGGCTGAAGTTCAGCCGCGCCACATTCATGCCGGCCTCCGCTATGGCGTATAGCGTGTCGTGATCCCAGCAGGCCGGGCCTATGGTGCATGTTATCTTTACACTGCGTTCCAGTTTTTCCATTTTATCTCTTTGATTTCCTCATCTTCCACTTTCGATTTCGCCGTGAGAGGTTATCACCTTCGCGTGTCCCCTGATCTTCATCGCCGATATATTTTCCGTGAACTGCGCTATCCAGACCTCGCCCTGTTCAAGTTTCTCCGTGTGCAGAAATTTATTCTCCGCGCCGCGCGTTACTCCGGTGACGGTGACGCCGCTTTCCAGCGCCTTTACTGTGATATAGTCCGCCGTGTGTTCAGAATTTACAGCCATCTTTACTTCTCCTCTCCTGTCTGTGCCGCCTATATGAAAGTGACCAGTCCCTGCGACATGTCGTCAAGCTCTTTTCTCAGCTCCGGGCAGATGTTGACCTTTATCTTTTTTATCAAAGAGACGGTCGTCTCGTCCCCGTTTGCCATCTTAAGGATTATCTCACTTTTCCCCGGATGCTTTGTCAGTATTTTAAAGAAATCGTCGTAGAACTTTCCCGCCGCGCCCGCGCACTGAAGCGTGATGACTGCGCGGCGGTCCAATTTCACACTGTACTCGTCCTCGGTGAATATGTCGTCCGCCATTATTGATATTCCGCGGTCCTCGCGCGGCTTGCCCTTTATAAAATAGAGGCGTCCCGGCTCAAGTATCGGCTTGAACTGCGTCCAGCGCGAGCCGAAGATCAAGACGTCCACAGTGCCGCAGTTGTCCTCAAAGACCGCCGTACCGTACGGGTTGCCGGAGCTTTTGCTGAATTTCTCCGCGACTGCGGTAAGCAGCCCAGCCGTGACCGCCGGCTGCCCAGACTGCCATCTGCCAAGCTGACAGATGGGGCAGGTGACGTACGGCGTCGCCTTTTCCTCATACTGGTCGTATGGATGGCCGGATATATAAAGCCCCATGCTCTCTTTTTCAAGGTCCAGCTTCTGGCGTTCGTTGAAGTCGTCCATCTCCGCCATCTCCGGCACAAGCATAGCGTCGTCCTCGTCCCCGAAGAGCGAGGCCTGGTTGGTATCCTGCGACTGACGCTGCGCCTGCTCGACAAAAAGCGGCACTGAGTTGAGCAACTTCGCGCGGTTTTGTTCGAGGCTGTCGAATGCGCCGGACTTGATCAGATTTTCGATGACGCCCTTATTGACCTGCCGCGTATCTATCTTCGTCAGGAAGTCCCAGAACGACGTAAAGCGTCCTGCCTTCGCACGGCTTTCGATGATGTTCGCTACGGCGGCGTCTCCAACCTTCGCTATGGCGGATAGCCCCAGCCTTATGACCTCGCCTACGACTGTGAAGTCCTCTTTTGATTCGTTTATGTCCGGCGGCAGAACGGGGTAGCCCGAGTCGCGCACGCTTCTTATGTACTGCCCGAGCACCTCCATCTTGGAACCGATGAGGCTCGTGAGGTAGGAGGCGAGAAATTCCGGCCCATAATTTGCTTTAAGCCACGCCGTCCAGTAGGCGATGAGGCCGTAGGCCGCGCTGTGGGATTTGTTGAAGCCGTAGCCCGCGAACTTTTCGATGATGTCAAATATTTCTCCCGCGTTCTTTGCGTCAACGCCGTTTTTGACGGCGCCGTCGACAAATTTCACGCGTTCCTTTTCCATGACCTCTTTTTTCTTTTTTCCCATCGCGCGCCGCAAAAGGTCGGCTTCGCCAAGCGAGTAGCCTGCCAGCGCCTGTGCACTCTGCATGACCTGTTCCTGATAGAGGATGACGCCGTAGGTGTCCTTCATGTAAGGCTCAAGCTTCGGATGCAGATAATGCACCTGATCCTGTCCGTGTTTGCATTTGACGTATGTGTCGACCATCCCGCTTTCAAGCGGGCCGGGGCGGTAGAGCGCCATGAGGGCGATTACGTCGCCGAAGCAGTCGGGCTTGAGCCGCCGCACCAGCGCCGTGATGCCGGCGGATTCAAGCTGGAAGACGCCTAGCGTCTCTCCTCGCTGGAGCATTTCAAAGGTCTTCGCGTCGTCCATCGGCACGTCGTTCAGGTCAATGCGCCCCTTGCCATTGCCCTCTATATTTTTCACCGCGCCGTCAAGCACGGAGAGGGTACGGAGGCCCAAAAAGTCCATCTTGACCAGCCCCAGCTTTTCCACAGGCTCCATAGGATACTGCGTGGCCACCTGATTTTCGCCGAACTTGCGCACCGGAACCATGTCGCTTGTCGGCTTCGGCGTTATGACGACACCGGCCGCGTGCTGCGAGCAGTGCCGCGCCAGCCCCTCTATCTGCATCGCCGTGTCTATCAGTTTTTTTATCTCCGGCTTTGACTCGTATGCCGTCTTCATGTCCGGCACATGTTCAAGCGCGCCTTTAATGTCTTTTATATCGGGCGTAGGCATAGCCGGTATGAGCTTCGCAATGGCGTTGACCTCGGCTATCGGGATGTCGAGCGCGCGCCCGACGTCCTTTATAGCGCCTCGGCTCTTCATGCGTCCGAAAGTTATTATCTGCGATACGTGGTCGACGCCGTATTTTTCAACGATGTAGGCGATAAGCTCTTCACGCCCCTTGTCGGAGACGTCGGTGTCGATATCTGGCATACTTATGCGTTCTGGGTTCAGGAAGCGTTCAAAGAGCAGGTCGTATTTTATGGGGTCGAGGTCCGTTATGCCAAGCGAATAGGCTACAAGCGACCCGGCAGCGGAGCCTCGGCCAGGGCCTATCGGGATGTTCCGCGACTTGGCCGCGACGATGATATCGGAGACGATGCAGAAGTATCCGGGAAAGTCCATCTGCTCTATGACGCCAAGCTCGTATTCGAGCCGTTCAAGATAGTCCAGCGGCGGCTCTTCAGTTTTGAGCCGGCGGCGCAGCCCTTCGGCCGCTATCCTGCGCAGATGCGTCGACAGCGTCTCGCCGGGGGGCAGCGGAAATTCCGGCAGATAGTAGTGGCCCATCTTTAGCTTGACGTCGCAGCGGTCCGCTATCTTCTGCGTGTTTATCAGCGAATCGGGCAGCTCCGCGCCGAAGATGCTCCACATCTCCTCCGGCGAGCGGAAGTAATAATCGTCCCCCTGAAAGCGGTAGCGCTTTTCGTCTGTCACCTTGCTCCCCGTGCCTACGCAGAGCAGTATGTCGTGCCACGAGGCGTCCGAACGCTTCATGTAATGCGAGTCGTTTGTCGCGATGAGCGGGATGCCGAGTTTTTTTGACATCTCAACGAGCGTCTTGTTGACTATCGCCTGCTCAGGGATGCCGTTTGGCTGCACTTCAAGAAAAAAGTTTCCTTCGCCCATGATGTCCTTATAAAGCGACGCGCGGGCCAGAGCGGCCTCGATGTCGTTTTTTATGATGAACTGCGGTATCTCCCCGCCAAGACAGGCTGATGAGGCGATAAGCCCTTTGCTGTGTTTTGCGAGCAGATCGTGGTCGATCCTCGGTTTGTAGTAAAAGCCGTCGGTGTTCGCTATTGAGACGAGCTTTGTGAGGTTGTAATAGCCCTCTTCGTTTTCGGCCAGCAGTATGAGGTGGTTCTGGCTTTTCCCCTCGCGGCAGGTATGCCCGTTCGGGTCCACATAGACCTCGCAGCCTAAAATTGGCTTCACGCCGGCTTCGTTGCATTTATTGTAGAACTCCACGCAGCCGAACATGACGCCGTGATCCGTAAGAGCGACTGCGTTCATGCCCATGTCGCGCGTTGCAGCAGCTAGCGCAGAACAGCGATTGGCGCCGTCCAGCAGGCTGTATTCACTGTGAACGTGCAGGTGTGCGAATGGTTTACCGTTTTCCATATTTATTCATTCCCTTTATATTCATGCCGATTTTTTGCTTAGATCTGCTCGGCGTCCGGCTCGTCGTCCGCGGCGTCGCTTTCTACGTAGAGTAGCTCGGCTCCGGCAAGCCGCAGCACGTGCGCGGCAAGCGAATGAGCCTCGTCTTCCGGCGTCTCTTCCTCCGTCTGCTTCGCGGCGCGGCCAGCTTCTTTTACGGGCGCTGCGGCCTCTTCAAAAATGTTGCCCGAGGCGGACGACTGAGCCTGTTTATTTTCTTCGCCGCCCTCGGCCTCTATGCCCCACAATTTCGCGGCGGCCGCTACCAGCGCTTTTCTGATTTTGGGAATGGCGAGGAAGTTGCGCGCGGGCGCGGGGCGTTCAAAGCGCACCTCAAGACTGCCGTCGCTGCGGCAAAGCTCCGCGTCAAGCAGCGCGGCCGCGATTGCAAGGCGGTCCGTGTCAAGCTTGCCGATGAGTCGCGAAAATTCGTTGTCGCCAAGCCGCGCGCAAAGCTCGGAGGCGTCGTAGGCCTGCGCCTGCGCTAAAACCGGCCGCTCCTGTGCCGCATACGCCTCACCCAAATCAGCCGGGGCAAACGGTATATACGGCTCGTCCTCTTCCGGCTGCGCCACTTCGGGAGGGAGGCTGGGCGCCTCTTGCTGCACCGGCGCGCGGTGCGCCGCGACTTGCCTCTCTTGCTGCGTATAAAGCGGCGCGGCAGTCGGTGCGGCGCGCGCGGGAACGGGCGCCGCGGGAGGCTGTACGAGGCGCGGAACGTCGCCTGACAAGATGTCCAGCAGCCCCATGTAGACGAGCCCGCTGAATACGTCGCCCTTCATTCCGTAGTGCGCGCGCGGCATGAGCCTGTTGCAGAGGGCGCAGGCGGCGCGGAGTTTTTCTTTGTCCCAGAACGCGCTTTCGGCGGCAAGATATGCCTTTTCCGCCTCAGACGTCTCAAGCGCGTCAAGCGCCTTTTCTTTCCACATCGAATAAAGCCAAAGATCGCGGAAGAGGACGAAAAGCGCCTCGCAAAGACGTTCCGGCGAGACGCCGTGCGCCATGACGCCGGCAAGCGACGCCGCCGCCTCGTTTGGCGCGGTGCGCAGCTGCGCGACCCATTTTTCCAGCTCGCTCCTGCTGCTTCCTCCTGTGAGGTCGCGCACGCACTCAACGCTCAAGCTTCCGCGCCCAAGCGCTACGGCCTGTTCCGTGAGCGACAGCGCGTCGCGCAGCGCGCCGTCCGACTGGCGCGCTATCTCCCAGACAGCTTCGTCGTCCGCCGCGATATTTTCCTGCAAGCAGACGTATTTCAGGCGCGCCACCGTATCCGCGATAGTTATTCTGTGAAACGGGATGTGCTGACAGCGTGAACGTATGGTGACTGGGACCTTGTGCGGCTCCGTAGTGGCAAGAAGAAAGACGACGTTTGCGGGAGGCTCCTCCAGCGTCTTTAGGAGCGCGTTGAAGGCGGCGTCCGTAAGCATGTGGACTTCATCTATGATATATACCTTATAGGCGGCGGAAAGGGCCTTCAGGCTGACGTGGCTTTTAAGGTCGCGTATCTCGCCTATGCCCCTGTTTGAGGCGCCGTCTATCTCTATTACGTCAAGGTGTTCGCCGGCCGCTATGGCGCGGCAGTTCTCACATTCGCCGCACGGCTCGCAGTTATCATCTCTGCGCGAACAGTCAAGAGATTTCGCGACAAGCCGCGCCGCGGAGGTCTTGCCGCAGCCGCGCGGGCCGGAAAAAAGATAGGCGTGTCCGAGCGAACCTTCGCGCAGCGACTCAAGCAGCACGCCGACCGCCGCGCTCTGCCCCACCATATCTGAAAATGTCTGGGGCCTGTATCTGCGGTAAAGTGAAATATACAATAATACCCCTCCTCGTCTATACGCTACATTTTACAGGATTTAAGACTCTTTGGGGCTTATTGAAAATAGTCAGTCAATGGGCTGCCCCTGCGGGATTTGTTGAGCGCGTCGTTTATTCTGTCGCGTATCTCGGGCAGCGCTGGCATACCTTGTATCAGCTCGTCCTCCGCAAGCACTTTGTCGCGCCTGATATAGAGCGCCTTTTTGCCGTCAAGCTCCAAAATTTTTATGTCGTACGGCGCAAGCTCAAGCTCCAGCGCCTCGTCGAGCCTCTTTGCAAGAACTGTGAAAAGTTTTTGCGCCTCATCCGTCTTCGGCAGCACGATGAGCGACGAGCCGTCGACCTTAAGCCTCACGTCCGCAGAGGCTGCGTCGACCGTCACTTTAAGCGACTGCACCACATCTTTGCGTTTTATTTCGATGCCCTTATCGCGCAGGTATTTCAGCGCCGCGTCGACGCGCTCCTCCTCTTCGGGGTGCGTTTGAAAAATGCCCAGCTCATACTGAGCGCGTTTTAATTTTTCGACTCGCAGCCGCTCCATCGTAGTTAGCATTGCGGCCGGGTTGTAGCCCGCTTTGTAGAGTATGTCGATGCCGCGCTCGTCGGCCTCTTTTTCGAGCTCTATCGTATAGGAGTTCATCATAGCGGTCTGAAGGCCGTTCGCCATCATCGCAACGCCCGCGCCGGAGCTTCCTGCCTGCGTCGCGGCAATGAGTCCAGCTATCGAAAGCAGCATCAGTTTGTTGTTGCGCTTGGCCTGCACTATGCCGTGTGCACGGTCCGCGTGGACGAACTCGTGACAAAGTATCGCCGCTATCTCGTCCTCGCTCTTCAAAAATTCAAGCATCCCGGTCGTGATGTAGGTCTGCCCTCCGGGGAGCGCAAAGGCGTTAGGGTCTTTCATCTCGATGATGCGCACGTTGTAGTCAAGGCCGCGCTGCATATACGGGGTAAGCTTCTCGGTTATCATGGCGAGCTTCGCCTCGGCGGATGGGTCCAGCACGCGCGGTATCTGTTTTTCTATCTCCGCCGCTCCCTTGCGGCCTATTTTTTCTTCTTTTTTTATAGTCTTGTCGCTCGGCTCCGGCGACGCCGCGGCAAACGCCGCGCACGTCTGCGCGAGGAGCAAGACCGCAAGCGCGAATATCAGGTGTTTTTTCACAGCCATCTCTCCCTTCTACGGAAAGTCTAAATCTATTATACCCATAATTGTCACAGACGAAGAAGGGCTTTTGCCGAACAAATATGTAACATTTATAATTTTGCAAAAAGGCGGCGCAATCTGCGGCGCATAAAAAAGCCGCCCCCCTTTCGACAGGCTGGCTGTCGACGGAGGAGCGGCGGAAAGAACTATTTGTGTTTAGCTTACGCTATGAAATCTTTTATGTCCTGTATAGATTTCGGTTCGGCGAAGCGGACCATTGCACCTTTTTTCATCTGAACGATCGTCGGAAGCTGCGCGATGCCGAGCTTCTCAACCATCTTGCCGTTTCTGTAACCGTCGATGAAGGCTATTTTCGTGCCGTTTTCTTTCGCCAGCTTCTCGGCTTCGACCTGTAGCTTCACCTGGTCCTGGTCGATGCTTGAGGTGAAGAGCGCGACGACTTCGTCGGGATCGATGAGCACTGAGCGAAGGTGAAGCTGCTCGGTGATGTACGCGTAGGCAGCCATTGACGCTACAGCGCCGTCGCCCGCGGCCGTTACGACCTGACGGAGGTACTTCTCGCGCACGTCGCCCGCGGCGAAGATGCCTTCGACGGAGGTCTCCATTTTGTCGTTGGTGACGACCCAGCCGCCGCGCGACTGTTTGACGACTGAGTTTTCAGCGCCAAGGTAGGGCACGTTCGGCTCTGTGCCGACGAATACGAAGCAGCCGGCAACGGGGAGGTCTGAAATTTCGCCGGTTTTGACGTTTTTCAGTACGAGCTTCTCAACTACGCCTTCGCCCTCGATAGACTCTACCACGCTGTTCCAGATGGGGACGATCTTCGGGTTCGCGAAGGCCTGCTCGATGGCTGAGCGGTCGGCTCTCCACTCGTCGCGGCGGTGGATTATATAGACTTTGTCGGCAAAGCGCGTGAGGTAGCCGCCCTCTTCGACCGCGACGTTGCCGCCGCCTACGACCGCGACAGTCTCGCCTTCAAAGAAGGCCGCGTCGCATACCGCGCAGTAGCTTACGCCCGCGCCCGTGAGTTCAGCTTCGCCGGGGCATCCGAGCTTTCTGAAGCTGGCGCCTGTCGCGATGATGATGGCCTCGGCCTCGATCTCGCCTTTGTTCGTTACGATTATTTTGGAACCGTTGCGCACTTCAAGGCTCTTGACCGTGCAGTCGCGGAACTCGGTCTTAAAATGCTCCGCGTGCTTGCGGAACGATTCTCCAAGCTCTGAACCTGTCGAGTGGATGACGCCGGGCCAGTTTTCGATCTCGTCTGTGATGTTGATCTGTCCGCCGGGGATACCTTTTTCCAAAAGGAGCGTGTCAAGCCCCGCTCTGCGTCCGTAGATCGCCGATGTAAGACCCGCAGGGCCCGCGCCGATTATTACCAGTTCTCTCTTTTCCATTTAAAACATCCTTCCTTGATGAATAATTTATTGTTCGTTGTATGGGCAGTACTCTCTTAATATAGCTATTATATAAAATTTTATCTTTTGCGCCATATAATATGGCGAATAATTCCATTATAATCTGATATTTTATTCACAAGAACAAATTCGTCGGGCGCCAGCAGTTCAAGCGCTCTTATTTGGGCCTCCCCGGCCGTTTCGCATAATAACATACCGCCAGATTTTAAGAAAGGCGGAAATGCCTTAAAGAATTTTTTGAAAAGAAAAAGCCCTCCGGCTCCGCCGTCTAGCGCCATGTGCGGCTCGTAGTCCGCCACCTCGCGCATGAGGCCGGGTATCTCTTCCTCCGGTATGTACGGCGGGTTTGCAGTGATGAAGTCAAGCGACAGCGGCGCTATGGGCGCCTCCGACGGCTCGCCGTTTTTTATAAGATCAAGGCGCGCCTCCATCTTGTGCATTCGCCTGTTGATGGCGCACCAGCGAAGCGCCTGCGGGCTTTTATCGACGCAGAGGCCGGTGAGCTTCGGGTTTTCAAGCAGCAAAGAGATGGCGATGCAGCCGCTGCCCGCGCACCAGTCGGCAAAGCGCGCCGGCGTTCCCGAGGGAAACATGGCGGCCGCGGCCTCAACGAGAAGCTCCGTCTCAGGACGCGGGATGAGCACGCCTTTACCCACTTTGAACGGGTGGCCCATGAACTCCGCTTCGTGCAGCACGTAGGCAAGCGGCGCGCCTTTTGCCCTGCGCGCCGTTAATGAAACGATCCCCTTGACAGTCTCTTCGGGGATCGTTTCATTTTTATAAAGCAGCGCCGCCTGTTCGATGCCCAGTTTCGTCCTGATTATCAAATCGGCCGAATATTGGGGCCTCGCCGTCCCGCTTTCGCAAAGCAGAGCAAAGCAGGCGCGCCGTATCTCCTGTATCTTCAACGCCGCGTTCCTACAGCGAGAGGGCCTGGAGCCTCGCCGCCTGTTCCGCTTCGGAGAGCATACGGATCATTTCGTACATATCGCCGTCAAGTATCTGGTCCAGCTTGTAGAGCGTCAGGTTTATTCTGTGATCAGAGATTCTGTTCTGCGGATAGTTGTAGGTGCGTATGCGTTCCGCTCTGTCGCCCGTTCCGACCTGCCCTTTGCGCTCGGCCGCCATAGCCGCGTTTTGGCGCTGCAGCTCCGCGTCGTACAGTTTCGTACGAAGCATCGCCATCGCCTTTGCGCGGTTCTTTATCTGCGAACGTTCGTCCTGGCACGTCGTCACTATGCCAGACGGAATATGCGTGATGCGCACCGCGGAGTCGGTCATGTTGACGTGCTGTCCGCCCGCGCCGCTTGAACGGTAGGTGTCTATGCGAAGGTCTTCAGTGCGCACTTCCACGTCTACGTCCTGCGCCTCGGGAAGCACCGCGACGGTGGCGGTCGAGGTGTGGATGCGGCCGCTCGCTTCGGTCTCCGGCACGCGCTGGACGCGGTGGACGCCGCTTTCAAATTTAAGCATGCTGAAGGCGCCTACTCCGTCTACTTTAAATATTATTTCTTTGAAGCCGCCTATGCCGGTTTCGCTGCCGGAGAGTATCTCCGTCTTCCAGCGCTGGCGTTCGGCGAAGCGGGTGTACATCCTGTAGAGGTCCGCGGAGAAGAGCGCGGCTTCGTCGCCGCCCGCGCCGCCGCGAATTTCTATGATGACGCTTCTGTCCGCGTTGATGTCCTTCGGAAGCAGCAGCACGCGTATGTCCGTTTCAAGCTGCGGCACCTGCGCTTCAAGTTCCGCAAGCTCCTCTTCGGCCAGAGCCTTCATCTCAGGGTCGTCGCCCGACATCATCTCTTTCGCCTCGCCGATGCCTTTGAGGACGGCCTCATAGTGCGCAAAGGCGTCCACTATCGGGGTGAGGTCCACATGTTTTTTACCAAGCAGCTGCATCTCCTGCTGGTTGTTGGCAACTTCCGGGTCTGCCATCTTTTCTTCGAGCTCCCTGTAGCTGGCCTCGATCTCTTTTAATTTATCAATCAGTTCCATCTGTCGGTTCACCGCCTGTATTATCTTTATTAGGGTCAAGCGCCACGTCGAGCGCGGCGAGCGCTACCTCCAGCTGGTCGGCCGAGGGTTCGCGCGTAGTTATATATTGGAGCGAAAGAGCCGGCTTTATGCAGGCTTTGCCCCATGTTTCGGAATTGGAGGCGCCTCGTATAAATTCATAGGAGAGCCCGATGACGATCGGCAGCAGCACGACGCGGCTTCCAACACGCCACAAAACGGAGCCGCCTCCGACTATCGAGAATACCATGATGCTGACGACTATGACGACGAGCAGAAAGGAGGTGCCGCAGCGTCTGTGTATCCTTGAATATTTCGCGGTCTCTTCCGGGGTGAGCGGCGCGCCGTTTTCATAGGCGTTTATCGTCTTGTGCTCCGCGCCGTGATATTCAAAGACGCGCGCTATATCCTTCCACATCGAGATGGCCGCTATGTAGGCGATGAAGATCACGCCTCGCGTCACGCCCTCCACGATGTTTTTTCCAAAATGGGAAAGCGCGAAGTGCGAGGTTATGAACTCCGAGATGAACATCGGCAGCGCAAGGAATATTCCTACGACGCCGATGAGCGCGGCGCCAATGGAGAGCGCCATCTCCCACGGGGATATTTTTTCTTCTTCGCCAAGGCTTATGTCGGCAGACATGGAGAGCGCGCGCATCCCTATGCGCATCATCTCCACCATTGTGGCGAATCCGCGAATGACGGGCCATTTCCAAACGCCGTTTTTCAGCCAGTCCGAGCCAAGCCATGACTTGAGGCATATTCTGCCGTCAGGCTGGCGCACGGCAAGCCCCCAGTGTTCGGGGCCCTTCATCAGGACGCCTTCGATCACGGCCTGACCGCCTACGGGTATGCGCTTCGGAGGAAGTTCCGTAAGGGCGGCGGCCGCTATATTCAGCAGATGGAGGGGGCTCATTCGGAAAGCAGGCTCTCCATATTTTTATACGGTTCTCCGCAGGGGTGCGCCTCCGTGCATTTCCCTGAGACTACGCATGACGGCCCCGCCGTCTCAAAGAGCAGCGGAGCTGCGGCGCGCACTTCGCGCAGCATCGCGCGCGCGGCGTCGCGTATCTCCCACTGGGCGCGACGGCAAAGGCGCAGCGCGAAGAAATGATGCAGCTCGCGCGCGTTCATCGTGACGACGAGGCGCGTCTCCGCTCCGTGCGGCAGTATGAAGCGCGCGTCTTCCTTCGGCACGCCAAGCTCGACGAGCTTCATGTAGGCCTCATGAGCGGCGTCAGCCTGAGCTTTGAAGATAAGCGCGGCCCTCGCGTCCGCTTCGACCGACGGAGGCACGATGCAGCGGCAACCCGACATCTCTACATAGCGCTGGCTCTGCTGAGAGTAGCTGGCCATTCTGTGACGCACCAACTGGTGGGTCGCGACACGGCTCAGTCCTTCTACGGCGAAGGTAAACGAAGCGTGTTCAAAGGTGGAGAGATGTCCCGCCTCGCGCAGCATTTTCAAAAAAGAGGCGGTCTTTGCCGGGTCAAGGCCGTCAAGAATTTCCGCAGCGCCGGACGGGCTGTAGCAAATTTTCGCCGCCGCCGCTACAATGCGGTCGGCCTCGGGCGTTGCTGCTATTAGTTTTGCAAAAACGGCCATGCCGGAATCACTCCTTAACGATTTATAATCAAGAAAAATTTTAAAAAATTAATTTTTGTGAAAAGAGATGAAAAAAGAAGGGAGCCGCACACAAGCGCACCTCCCTTCTTAAATGAAAAAGCTATTCGGCGGTCTCTTTCACATTCTTCTGTCCGTAGTCAACTCCGGCATATTTCTGACGGAATTTCTCAAGACGCCCCGCTTCGATGACGCGGCCCTTTTTGCCGGTGTAGAAAGGATGGCATGCGCTGCAGACGGAAACTCTCATGTCTCCGACTGTTGACTTTGTTTCAAATGTATTGCCGCAGGCACAGGTCACCTTGCAGACTTCATATTTCGGGTGGATATCCTTCTTCAATTTGTTGCACCTCCAGATGTTCAAGTACGTCTAACATACAGCAATGTATTATATGCCAGATTCATCACAAGCGCAAGTTTTACCAAGAGAAACTTTGCGCTGAAAAACGAAAAAAACAGACTGCTTTTTTATGCGCGCGCCATTTCGCATATTTTTTGTTGCGCAGGCGCCGCGAACTTTTTTGTTTCCTAGACCTCTTTCAGCGAACGTCCGCGTTTTGGCTCGGCTTTCAGCGGCACCTTCAAAACGTTGACGCCCTCCATCGTTTCTACCAGCAGTTTTTCGACGGCCGCAGCATCTTCTTCTCTGCATTCGCAGATTATGGAGTCGTGTATCTGGAGGACGATGCGCGCGTTCGGAAAATCTTTCTTAAGCGCCTCGTCGAAGCGAAAGAGCGCTATCTTCGCGATGTCGGCCGCTGCGCTCTGAAGCGGCGTGTTCATAGCCACGCGGTCGAGCGGGCTGTTGCCGCGTCCGGCTACGGTCGCCACCTCCGCAAGCGGCCTTATCCGGCCGAAGGAGGAGAGCGTGTATCCGCGCTCCTTCGCTTCGGCGATGCTTGTATTTATATATTCCTTCACTTTAGGCAGCACGCTGAAGTAGCGCTCCACCATCTTCTGCGCCGCGCCGCGCTGGATGCCGAGCCTCTGCGCGAGGCCGAAGGCGCTCATGCCGTAGAGCAGTCCGAAGTTTACGACCTTTGCGAAACGTCGCTGCTCCGGCGTTATATCCTCCGGCGGAAGTCCGAAGACCCACGACGCGGTTTCCAGATGAATGTCGCTTCCCTCGTGGAAGGCCTGCATGAGCTTTTCCTCGCCTGTAAGGTCTGCGAGAACGCGAAGCTCTATCTGCGAATAGTCGGCCGCGACAAAGACGTATCCCTCTTTGCGCGGGACGAAGCATTCCCTGAATGCGTCGGCCCAGTCGCCGAAGACCGGCATGTTCTGCACGTTTGGGTCGCGGCTGGCAAGGCGTCCTGTGCCGGTTGCTAAGTTGTCAAAGGTGGAGTGGATGATGCCGCCGCCCTCGCGCCCAAGTTTCAAAAACGGCTGGACGAAGCCGGTGTTGACTTTGGCCTCTTCGCGGAATTTTATTATTTTTTTCGGCATCTCACACATCGGCTCCGGCAGTTTTGAAAGCTCTTCAAGCACTCCGGCGTCGGTCGAGTAGCCAGTCTGGTTCTTTTTTATCGGCGGCAGGTGCAGCATCTCAAAGAGCAGCGTCCCAACCTGTTTCGGCGACGAAAGGTTGACCGGCTCTCCTATTGAGGCGTTGATATCTTCCTGTGTTTCGGCTACGCTCTTTTCAAGCCGCTCGCCCACGGCGGCCAGCCTCTTTGCGTCAACGTAGATGCCAGTACGCTGCATCTCAGCAAGCGTCTTTGCAAGCGGCAGGTCTATTTCGCGCATCACCTTTTCCAGGCCGTATTTTTCAATCCCCGGCACGCAGAGGCCGTAGAAATCAAAGAGTCTGAGGGCAAGTTCTTCTCCCGAAGGAAGAGGACCGCCTATGACTCGTGCGATGCCTTTTTCGCCGCTCTGGTCCGGATGCAGAAGATAATGCGCGGTCTCAAGGTCGTTTATGCGCGCTGCGTCAGGCAGCGGCATTTCCGGGCGGGCCGTCATGAGGGCGCGGTACCCATAGAGCGTGAGGGTTCCATCTTTCGCCCACTGCGCTATCTTTGAAAGCTCGTCCGGAGAGGAGAGCGAAAAGCTAGCCACATTGTGCGCGCGGTCGGCCGCGAAGAATCTATCTTTGTCCTCCGGGTCTGACGCAAGCGACAGCTCACTTGATCTAAGCAGAGCGTCAAGAGAGACCCGCACGGCGCGCGCCGCCTCGTCACTTGCGTTTTGGGCCGCGGCCTTCGCCTGTTCTTCGGCAAGGACGCCCTCCGCGCCTTCAAAGCGCGAGAGCAGTTTTTTCATTCCAAGCCTTGTGCAGAGCGCTGCAAGCTGTTTCATGTCCGGCTCTTTTACGTCGAGGTCGACAAACTTCACCGCCTCCGTCTTTTGAGGCACGATAAGTTCGCGGCTTCTGAAAGCAAGCTCGCGTCCCTCCTCCAGCTTTGCGCGGCGTCCCTTGCCCATCTCGTTCAGATGTTCGTAGATGCCTTCAAGCGCCCCGTAGCGCGAGACGAGCTCCTTCGCGGATTTTTCGCCGATGCCGGCCACGCCGGGGATGTTGTCCACCGCGTCTCCGACAAGCGCCAGATAGTCCGCCATGAGCGGAGGCTTGAAGCCGTATTTTTCCTCAAAGCTGGCCTCGTTGTAAAGGCCAAAGTCCGTCACTCCGCGCGACGGGCGGATCACTTCGATGTCGTCGCTTATTACCTGAAAGAGGTCTTTGTCTGCCGAAAGTATCTTTACCTCCCAGCCGTCACGCGCGCCTTCGTCCGCGGTGGAGACGATGAGGTCGTCCGCCTCGACGCCCTCGCGCGTGAAGACGGGAAAGCCCATAGCGCGGCAGAGTTCCAAGATTATCGGGAGCTGCTCCTTGAAAGATTCCGGCGTCGGCTTGCGCCCGTCTTTATAATCTTTAAAAAGTTCGTGGCGCTTCGTCGGCCCCTTTACGTCAAAAAAGATGCCCAGCCCCTCCACCGGCCATTCGTCGAGCGCTTTGAGCAGCATATTTGTAAAGCCGAGTATGGCGTTTGTCGGCGTTCCGTCCTCCGCCGCAAGGTTCATCGGCAGCGCGTAATAGCCCCTGAAGGCGAGACCATGCCCGTCCACAAGCAACATTTGCTTTTTCATATTGACCATCCTCCGCTATCATAAGCTATAATAAACAACTGCGGTGCTGCATCTTCGCGCATAAAGCGCGCCGCCTTTATGATACTCCAAAGTTGATTTTAAAGGAATCGCAGTTATTCGCGCCGCATAAAAAAACATAATTTTTTTTGGGAGGAATTATAGATGGAAAAGAAGATAAGAGTAAGGTTCGCACCAAGCCCGACCGGCTCGCTTCACATCGGAGGCGCGCACACGGCGCTCTTCAACTGGCTGCTCGCGCGCCGCACAGGAGGCGTCTTTGTGCTGCGCATCGAAGACACCGACCTCGAACGCTCGACAAAAGAATACGAGCAGAGCATCTTAGACGGAATGCGCTGGATGGGGCTGGACTGGGACGAAGGCCCCGACAAGGGCGGCGAATACGGCCCGTATCGTCAGTCGGAGCGCATGCACCTTTACAAAAAATACGCGCAGCAGCTGCTTGACGAAGGCAAAGCCTACGAACATGACGGCGCCGTCTTCTACAAGATAGAGCCGGGCAAAAAACTGCACTTCCACGACGAGGTCTACGGCGACATCGACGTGCTCAGCGAAAACGCCTCCGTCAATCAGGACGGCACGATAAAGGACATCGTCATCATGAAGCGCGACGGGATGCCCACCTACAATTACGCCGTCGTCATCGACGACTACACGATGGGAATAAATATGGTCATCCGCGGCGAAGACCACGTCATCAACACGCCGAAGCAGCTGCTCATCTACGACGCTTTAGGCTTTGAGGCGCCCTCCTTCGCGCACCTTCCGATGATACTCGGCAAAGATAAAAAGAAGCTCTCAAAGCGTCAGGGCGCGACAAGCGTCTTTGAATACAACGACATGGGCTACCTGCCCGACGGCGTATTCAACTTCCTGGCTCTGCTGGGCTGGTCGCCGCGCAGCGGGCAGGACATCTTTACTCGCGAAGAGGCGGTCGAACTCTTCGACATAAAGAACGTCACAAGAAAACCCGCCGTGCTTGACGTTGACAAGCTGAACCACCTCAATCAGGAGCAGATGAAGCGCATGGCGCCAGAAAAACTGCTTGAGGTGATACGCCCCTTCTGGGACAAGATGGGGCTGCCCGTCTGCGATTTTTCAGACGAATATCTCGCCTCGTCGCTTCAGACGATGGGAGGCCGCGGCCAAACTACCATACAGGTGGCGGAGTTCAGCGATTATTTCCTCGATTTCAGCCGCGTAACAGAGCGCTACGACGGCTCCGACATCAAAGAGGAGCTGCGCCCTAAGCTGCAAACGATCTACGGGCAGCTGCTTGAGGCGTGGGGCTGCGGCGAGTGCGGCCATCTGCACGAAGAGGCCGAAAGAATATTCGCCGCAAACGAAAGCTCTATGAAAGAGGCGGCGACGCCTCTGCGCTGGGCGCTGACCGGACGCAAGGTAAGCCCCGGCGTCTTTGAGGTGGCGGCGCAGCTTGGTAAAGAGGAGACAAAAAAGAGACTTACGCACTACGGCCTCATATAAGGAGCGGTGAAGATGCGAGACGACAGGGTCCTAAGCACGGCGTTACTGAATGAAATAGCCAATAAATCGCGAGTCATGTCCGCCGACGGAAAGGTCGCGGACTACATTCCGGAGCTAGCCCTCATGTCCCCGGAGCTTTTCGCGCTGAGCTGCCAGCCTGTTGGCGCGGAGGCTGTGGAAACGGGAGACACTCAGGAGATATTCACATTGCAGTCAATGTCGAAGATACTGTCGCTTTCCTTCGCCATTGAATATTTCGGACGTGACAACGTCTTTCGCCACGTCGGGATGGAGGCGAGCGCCGACTCCTTCAACTCGCTGATGCGGATCGAAATGACCGCCTCAAAACCCTCAAATCCGTTCATGAACGCCGGAGCCATCGCAGTCTGCTCGCTCATCTACAAGGCGTATAAGAATGATTCCGTTGGGCTTATCCTTGAACTTTTCAAAAAAATAACCGGCGCTGAAAACGGCGTAGACGAGAAAGTTTTCGCCTCGGAAAGACGAAGCGCCGACAGGAACCGCGCACTTGCATATTTTATGAAGAGCATGGGTTTTCTGCACGGCGACGTTGATTCAATCCTTGATTTTTATTTCACGCTATGCAGCATCCGCTGCACTAGCGGCTCTCTTGCAAAGATAGCGGCAATGATAGCGGCGGGCGGACACTCCTGCGTCACGGGGGAAAAGATTATCTCCAAGGAGACCGTATATATACTTTTGGGCCTCATGAGCTCATGCGGCCTCTATAACGAATCCGGCGAGTTCGCCGTGCGCGTGGGGCTGCCAGGCAAAAGCGGCGTTTGCGGAGGAGTGCTCGCGGCGGCTCCCGGGCGCATGGGCATAGGAGTCTTCTCTCCTGCGCTTAACGCAAACGGCAACTCCGTAGCCGGCGTGAAGGCGCTTGAAATGCTCTCGGACGAGCTTGACCTCAGACGCCTGAAACCGGAGGCCTGACGCCCGCGCCCTTTAGCCGGCTTCCATACGCAAAGCCATAAAAATAACGGGAGCGAAAATCATCGCTCCCGTTATTTTTATGCTCAGCGTAGCGCGCTCAGAACAGTTCAGAGTGACTACCGAGCCGTGTCAGTGTAAGACGTAATTCGTCGGGCTTTTCATATATCAACAGCCAGTCCGGCTCTAGATGAAGTTCCCTAAAACCTATCCTGCCGCCTTTGAGGTCATGGTCTTTATTTTTCTCTGGAATACACTCGTCGTTTAGGAGCAAAAAAATCATTTCATCAAGCTTATCGGTATCTCTGCCCTGTCTGACGGCTCTGCGCAAATCTTTTTTATATTGGTTGGTGATGTCAAGCTCACGCATGGCCGGGCTTGTCTATGCCTGATTTGGCATACATGTCCGCGATGGAGGCGCAGCGCGTCGCGCGTCCTTCTCTTGCCTCCCTCATAGCGGAGCGTGTCACTGCGTTCGGAGTGCATGGCACGCCTATCTCAAAAGGCACGACGCCCTCCGCCGCGAATTTTACAAGAAACGCGTTTATGAGCGTCGAAAGCGGAATACCCGCTGCCTCCGCGTTTTCCATCGCCAGCCGTTTTGTGTCGTTCTTTACTCTAACTGTTATAACGGATGTTTCCGCTGCCATAGCAACCCCTCCTGTAATTCAATGTATAGCCAGTATATATTAGATTAATATACGTTAGCAAGAGCAATAGTGCGTCGGGCGGCTAACTTCTGATAAAAATAAAGCCGACGCAGCAAGCCTCAAGAAGCCTGGAGCGTCAGCTTGATCCAACTGTCGTCAGTGGCGCAACGTTATTTCTTCTGTTCTTTCCCCCATGAATCTTTCAATGAGACTGTGAGGTTGAAGACGGGGCGTTCCGGCGTGGTTTCGCTGTCGGCGCAGAAATAGCCGTGGCGCAGGAACTGGAATTTATCAAGCGGGGCGGCTGCGGCAAGCGACGGTTCCACAAGCGCGTTTTCTATAACGACCAGAGACTCTGGGTTCAGATAATCTTTATAGTCTTTGCCATCTTCCATGTCGTTCATATTGCGCAGGGTAAAGAGGCTGTCGTACATATTTATTTTCGCGGTCACTGCATCCTGCGCCCAGACCCAGTGCAGAGTGCCCTTTATTTTGCGTCCGTCCGGCGCGTCTCCGCCGCGGCTTTCCATGTCCACGGTGCAGCGCAGCTCTGTTACGCCTCCTTCTGCGTCTTTTACGACCTCTTCGCATTTGATGATGTAGGCGTGTTTGAGGCGCACCTCTTTGCCGGGCGACATGCGAAAGAAGCCCTTCACCGGCTCTTCCATGAAGTCTGTCGCTTCGATGTATATCTCTTTTCCCATCTTCACGGTACGGCTTCCGGCCGCTTCGTCCTCTGGGTTGTTCTCCGCGGGCAGCTCGTCTACGAAGCCTTCGGGCCAATTCGTCAACGTCACCTTAAGGGGCCTTAGCACGGCCATCCCGCGTTTTGCGGTTTTGTTGAGCTCTTCGCGCAGGCAGTGCTGCAGCAGCTCCACTTCGACCAGACTGTCGGCCTTTGAGACGCCTATCTCGCGGCAGAATCTGCGAATTGAAGAGGCTGTGTAGCCGCGTCTGCGGAAACCGCTTATCGTGGGCATCCTCGGGTCGTCCCAGCCGTTTACGATGCCAAGCTCGACTAGCTCGTGAAGCTTGCGCTTGCTCATGACTGTGTAGGTGATGTTGAGGCGCGCGAATTCATACTGGTGCGGCACGTGCGGCGCGTCGACGCTTGCGATGAACCAGTCGTAGAGCGGGCGGTGGTCCTGAAATTCCAGCGTGCAGATAGAGTGCGTGACGCCCTCTATAGCGTCCTCAAAACCGTGAGCGAAGTCGTACATAGGATAGACGAGCCATTTTGCGCCCGTTCTGTGGTGTTCGCGCTTCAATATGCGGTAGATGACTGGGTCGCGCAGATTAAGATTATTGCTTGCCATGTCAATTTTCGCACGCAGCACGTGGCTTCCCTCTTCAAATTCGCCGGCTGTCATTTTAGCGAATAGCTCGAGGTTTTCCTCAGGAGTGCGCTCTCTGTAAGGAGAGTCGGCGCCGGGCTTCGTAAGCGTGCCGCGATTTTCGCGTATCTGCTCCGCGCTCTGATCGTCGACGTAGGCTTTGCCCGCCCTGATAAGGTCCAGCGCCCATTTGTAGAACTGGTCGAAATAGTCGGAGGCGTAGCGCAGTTCAGACCACTCAAAACCAAGCCATTTGACGTCGTTCTCTATCGAGTTTACATACTCCGTCTCTTCTTTTGCCGGGTTCGTGTCGTCAAAACGAAGGTTGCACCTGCCGCCGAACTCATTCGCCATGCCAAAGTTGAGGCAGATGGATTTTGCGTGCCCGATATGGAGGTAGCCGTTCGGCTCGGGCGGAAATCTGGTCACGACCTCTTTTACGACTCCGTTTTTGATGTCCTCCGCGATTATGTCACTGATAAAATTTCTGTTTTCTGACGCCATGATTAAGCCTCCGGTGATCTATTAAAATTTTTCAAGATATAATTCCAAAACTTTTTCGGGAGCGGACGGTTCCGCCGCTAATGCAAGATATGATAATGCAATGAGGAACTCAAGGGAATAGCTCCCTTGACTAAAAACTGTGAAATTTTTTGCGGCAAGCCCCGCTATACCCACGCCGGCGTAAAGGCCGGGCGCTTTTGCCCCGTGGACGCAGGAGCTTGCCGCGATGACAACGGGCTTTTGCGCGGCATAGGCCGCGGCAAACGCTTCATGGAGGCGCTGCGGCATGTTGCCGGCGCCGTAGCCCTCAAGCAGCACTATCTTAGACGCGCCGTCAAAGCGGGGCGCGACGCCGGGGTAAACGTGCAAAAGAAGAAGCTCCTCGGAAGGGACCGAGCCGACTTTTGCCGCGGCATCAAGCAGAGAGCGCGGCGCTTCAGGAAGGGCGCGCGCGCCGCAGCTCTGCGTGTAGGCGTCAAGCTCCGACGAATTTTCCTTATGCACATAGGGGGCGCGGAAGTTTTTTCCGGCGAAATGGATGAATACGCCTTCATCTATCGAACATAGCAGCTCCGCCGCGCCGCGCAGATTTGAGTCGCCGTCAAAATCAGAAGCCTCGGGCGTCCTCTGGCTCCCTGTGAGCACCACCGCGGCGCCGGGCGCGGCAAGCGCGAGCCACGCCGCCGTGAAGGCCATCGTGTCCGTGCCGTGAATGACAAGTATTTTTTTTACGCCGTGCGCCGCCGCGTCGTTTATCTTTGCGGAAATGGCGGCCCATTCTTTTGGCCCAATATCCGAACTGTCGCGGCCCGCCTCGCCGAAGATGAAATCCGTACAGCAGCGAAGGCCGCGCGCCGCAAAACAGGCCGCGGCGCTTCCAAGCACCGCGTGCGCGGCGGCGGCGTCCGGTTCTGCGCCAAAACCATGATCGACAGAGACTATGGTGCCTCCGGTTGAGATAACTAGGACTTCACCTTCCGCGTTTGCTTTTATATTTTTCATATCATAAAGGGCCGTTAAAAGGCCGCAGCCTCCTGTGAAAGCAGAATACATTCATAATAGAGCAGAAGCATGGCGCAGGCTGTAAACGCGGTAACGAGGAAGGTCTCGCGCAGCGGCTTGGGCAGCCGCGCCTTGAGCAGATCCAGCAAAAGCCAGCAGACCGGCACGGCGACGGTCCTCATAATCACCACTGAGAACCAGAAGATGACGAAGTTCAGCGCCTGACTGCGCCATGAGATGCCGACGGCGTTATTGATGGTGGCTATGAAGTTAGAGGGGAAAAACATATAGGTGACGAGCGCCACGATGATGAACGAACGAAAGACCGCCCATACCTGAAGTATGCCGCGCGGCGCGCCTGTGTACTCAGGAATCTCTCCCTGTTTCAGCAGAGCGCAGCCCGTCATGAAGTCCCTGTGAGGTATCTGGCTCAAAATAGTGAAGATAAAAAGAGCCGTTCCGCAGACGCCCCATCTGGACATTGCCGTAAGCTGTCCCGCGATGGAAAAGGAGTTGAGGCTGAACGGGTCGCTGTCCAGACCGTTTTTTATAAGAAAGGCCGCGAGAGAGGCAAAACAGGCAGCTACCGGTACGGCAAGCCGGATCACCTTGCCCATTTCGATACGCGCCGCATTCTCAGCCTGTTTTGTGCCAAGCGCATAGAGCGAGATCAAGGCCAAGACCTCCGAAAGCAGCATAAACTGCAATATCTGTATGACATCGGCGCCGTTGTCGATTATCGGGATGAAGGTGCTGAACGGGATGCTGGCGCAGACCGTCATCAGCGCGGCAAAGGCAAGCGCGGGGCCGTACAGCGCGATATTGACGGAGGCGCTCTCAGGAAGGCCGACCTCAAGGCGGAAAGCTCCGCGAACATTTTTGATAAGCGGCACGCCCACCTCGCGCAGCGTTTTGCGTGAGATTATCACCGTAAAAATTATATATATCTTTTCCGCAGCTACCGCCGCCGCCAGCACGAAGCCCATCAGCAGCCATGCGTTGAAGTATTTAAAAAACGCCCAAATATATTCCATATCATCTCACCTTAAAAATATAGCGGCGGCAAAAAACAGAACGAGCGCCGCCAGACAAATCAACCCGCACGCCGGCATTTCGGCCCACGGTTCCACAGTAAGTTTTGTTATCGCCGCGGCGAAGCGTTCGATGTCGAAAACGCCGGAATACTCCATTTTCCTCGCCCTCTCCTCGCGCACCAGCCGGCCGCCGTGCACACGGACGGCCGCGCTGACAAAAAACCCTAAGATTATCGCGGCGAGCAGAAAAACAGAAAGCCATTTATATACGTCCCATATAAAAAATCCAGTAGCTATCCTAAACAGTATCATTTCACAGAGGCCTCCGCGGCGCCAGACGAATCAGGCGCGGTTCTGTTGATAAGCGCCTCCACGGACGGCGCGACCGACTCCTCATAGAGCGCCCCGGGAAGCATCGTAGCGCCCACAAACAGCGTAAGGAGCAGTATAAGCGGAAGAGCTATCGTAGCCTCGCCGCTGAAGACAAATTCCGAGCCAGGAGAGCGCCCGCCCGTCATCAGCGAAACGAGAAAACGAAGAGAGGTCAGCAGCATCAGCACGGTGAAAATGAAGAGAAATACAAAAACAAGCGGGTTTATGAAATTAGCGGAGCGAAAGAGGAGCTGCTTTCCGCTGTACCCGATAAACGGCGGCAGGCCGCTCACCATCGCCGCAAGCAAAAAGAGCGTCACCGCCACCATAGGCGCGCGGTCAAGCAAAGCGCCTCCGCGCCACATCTCAACTCCGCCGCCCTCCTGTTTCAGATATACCGTGATTACGGCAAGCGCCGCAGTTATCGGCAGGAATACGAGCCACAGCAAAATCATCCCCTCAAGCGCGCTCACGCCGTAAAGCGCCGCACGCTCCGCGCCGAAGACGCCGTGCATCGCGATACCTATCGCCGCGAGCACCATCCCCTTCATATACATGACGACTGAATTCATGAAAGCGGCGGGGTCCTTCACCGCGCATGAAAGGAAAACGGCCAGCAGAATTAGAGCGAAGCCAAGCATGATAAAAAGATACGGCACCTTTTGCAGCCCGTCCATTGGACCATAGATAGAAAAAATTATCCGAAAGACGACGAAGAGCGACGCCTGCGTCCTTATGCCGAAAAAGCAGTTGCGCGACGCGTCAGGAAGGTACGGAGACGGTTTTATGAAAAGATAGAGCATAGGCGCCGCAAGCAGGATGAAGGCCGCAAGCGACGGGCCGGATGAGACGATGCGTGAGGCGAGCACGTTGATATTGTCCGTTCCGTATTCAAATTTTAAAGTGAGCACGCCGGCAAAAAACATGACAAGCATCGTCACGCGCGAAATGTAATAATAGACTGACTCTCCGCCAGGTTTTTTCTTCGTCTCAAAATTACTGTAGAGCCCCGTCACGCCGAACTGTGTAAGCGCCATAAAGAGCGTCAGCAGGTAAAGGCCGTTGGAGTAAAAAATACCCTGGATGCCGGTGCAGGTGAAAAGAAAAAAGGCCGTCTTGCGCGGTGTGATTATATTTTTTTTATCAGCGAGCGCGCAGATGCCGGCCGTGAGCGCCACGAAATTCATGAGCGCGGCGGAGACCGCGGAAAAAGGATCTATCCTGAAAACGGTAAGCAGGTTCGCTGCCGCCTCGCCGCTGAGCGCCGTCGTCCATCCGCGCGCCGTAAGCACATAGATCGGAGCGGACGGCCCCGTGACGCGGCTCCATATAATATACGAAAAAATCACATCGAGCACTAAAAGCGCAAGGAACGGCAGTTTGTAGACCACCTTCGGCAAAACCAGCGCGTGGCCGAAACGCCTTGACAAAAACCGGTTGTATAGAAGCAGACCGCTGCAAAGCATAGCTCCGATAAACGGAAAAAGCAGCGTCAAAAACGGCAGAGGCATAGATTCAAAGAGGAACGCAAATCGCATTTTTTCACCTTATTCTAAAAACAAAATCTTCAAAACGATTTATCGCCGCCGCAGCCGGCAAAGGCGCGGAAGAAATATCCATCTAATTATATCAGAGAGCGGGCTAAAAATATGTCGGCCTCTAATCATAGTTTTTTTAGATATATTTGTGTATAATTCAATAAAGTCGTTTTATTTATATTTTATATCAGGAGGTCGATATCAATGTCAGACAGAAAAATGTCGCTCATGACAAAAATCGGAATCGGATTTATCACCGGGTTGATTTTAGGCTTCATCATAGGACCCATGGCCTCGAGCTCCAGCATCCTGACAAACGTCGTATTGCCGGTGCTCGAACTTATCGGAAACATCTTCCTCTCCTTCCTGAAGATGCTCATCGTTCCGCTCGTATTCTCAAGCATCATCATGGGAGCCTCCTCCATAGGGGACCCCAAAGTGCTTGGGCGCATCGGCCTTAAGACCGTCGCGCTCTACCTCAGCACAACTGTCGTCGCCATAATCATCGGCCTCATACTGGGCAACATCATCCAGCCCGGGCAGGGGATGGCCATTGAAGGCGTAAAAGCGGCGACGAAAGAGGCTGAATCGATATTCAGCGTCATACTGAACATGATCCCGGCAAACCCGCTTATGGCGCTTGTAAACGGAACCATGCTGCAAGTGATAGTCTTTGCGCTCTTCCTCGGGGTAGCCGCGACGCTCATCGGAGAAAAAGGCAAAGCCTTCCTCTCCTTCAACGCCTCACTGGCCGAGGTGATGTTCAAAGTGACGGCCATCGTAATGCGGATGGCCCCCTACGGCATATTCGCGCTCATCGCCGTCACTGCGGCGAAATACGGCCCATCCGTGCTCGCTCCGTTCGCAAAGGTGATTGTAGCCGTCTACCTGGGCTGCATACTGCAGATAGTCTTTGTATACTCGGGCCTTATCGCTACAGTAGTACGTAAAAGCCCGCTGTGGTTCTTCAAAGGAGTCCGTGAAGCTATGCTTGCGGCCTACGTCACAAGGACTAGCTCCGGCGTGCTGCCCATCTCTATGGCAAACGTCCAGAACAACCTTGGCGTAAGCGAAGACGTATCGTCATTCGTGCTGCCGCTCGGCGCCACCATCAACATGG